>NZ_JBXARC010000002.1:0-208598 GCF_058807855.1 Staphylococcus sp. GW821-FHT11H10
TATTATAACTTCGCGACTATTTGCCTCAACAACAAAAAAAGAGATTAAACAACCTAAGGTTGCTTAATCTCAATATTTGGACTCATCAGTCCGATTTGACCTAGAGCCGAATATTTAAATTATAAAAAATGTAAGATATTAGCAAAAAAGATATTGAAAACGCTTTATATTATAGGTATAATTAAATTGTTAAAAAAGAACTGCGTGTTACTATTCGATTAGGCATGAGCAGATAAGCTATCATTATTTTTGTCATAAATGATGAGCTTATTTGGTCATGCTTTTTTAATGCGTAAAAAGATACATTGAAAGGATTGAATCAAAATGTTTAAAAAGCTATTTGGACAATTGCAACGAATTGGTAAAGCATTAATGTTACCTGTGGCAATCTTGCCTGCAGCTGGATTATTACTAGCAATTGGAACAGCTTTTCAAGGTGAAGCATTACAGCAATATCTTCCATTTATTAAAAATGGAGTAATTCAAAATATTGCTAACATGATGACAGGTGCTGGTGGTATTATTTTTGATAACTTACCTATCATTTTTGCACTCGGTGTAGCAATAGGACTAGCAGGTGGAGATGGTGTAGCAGCCATTGCAGCTTTTGTCGGATTTATTATTATGAATAAAACAATGGGAGCATTCTTAAATGTTACGCCAGCACAATTGGAAGACCCATCTAAAGGATTCGCAAATGTTTTAGGCATACCTACACTTCAAACTGGAGTGTTTGGTGGGATTATTATAGGGGCTCTAGCAGCTTGGTGTTATAACAAGTTTTATAATATTTCCTTACCATCGTATTTAGGATTCTTTGCGGGTAAACGTTTTGTGCCGATTATGATGGCAACGACATCGTTTATTTTAGCTTTCCCAATGGCTTGGATTTGGCCATTCATTCAAAATGGATTAAATGCATTTAGTACAGGTTTATTAGATTCTAATACTGGATTGGCAGTATTCTTATTTGGATTTATTAAACGATTACTTATTCCATTTGGTTTACATCATATTTTCCATGCGCCATTTTGGTTTGAATTTGGTTCTTGGAAAAATGCAGCTGGAGAAATTATTCGAGGAGATCAACGTATTTTTATTGAGCAAATACGTGAAGGTGTTCATTTAACTTCAGGTAAATTCATGCAAGGTGAATTTCCTGTTATGATGTTTGGATTACCAGCAGCAGCATTAGCAATTTATCAAACAGCTAAACCTGAGAATAAAAAGGTAGTTGGAGGTTTGATGTTATCAGCAGCTTTAACATCATTCTTAACTGGTATTACTGAACCATTAGAATTTTCATTCTTATTCGTAGCACCATTATTATTCTTTATTCATGCAGTACTTGATGGATTATCATTTTTAACGCTTTATCTACTAAATTTACATCTAGGATATACATTCTCTGGAGGATTCATAGATTTTGTTTTATTAGGTATTCTTCCAAATAAAACACCATGGTGGTTAGTGATTCCGGTAGGATTAGTTTACGCTGTCATTTATTATGTAGTATTTAGATTCTTAATTGTTAAATTCAACTTCAAAACGCCAGGTCGTGAAGATAAACAAGCCTCTGTAGCTAATACATCTGCAAGTAAATTACCATTTGATGTGTTAGATGCAATGGGCGGTAAAGAAAATATCAAGCATTTAGATGCTTGTATTACGCGTTTACGTGTTGAAGTCAATGATAAATCTAAAGTAGACGTTGAAGGACTAAAAGCGCTTGGTGCTTCAGGGGTGCTTGAAGTAGGAAATAATATGCAAGCGATTTTTGGACCTAAATCAGATCAAATTAAACATGATATGGCACGTATTATGAATGGAGACATCACAAAACCTAGTGAAACCACTGTGACTGAAGATACATCAGATGAGCCAGTACAGTTGGAAGAGGTAAAAGAAACTGATATCTATGCACCAGGTACGGGTCATATTATTCCATTATCTGAAGTGCCAGATAAAGTATTCTCAGAAAAAATGATGGGTGACGGTATTGGATTTGTTCCTGAAAAAGGCGGAATTGTAGCACCATTTGATGGTACAGTTAAAACGATTTTCCCAACGAAACATGCCATCGGTTTAGAATCTGATACAGGAATTGAAGTATTAATTCATATTGGTATCGATACAGTGAAATTGAATGGTGAAGGCTTCGAAAGTTTAGTCGATGTCAATGAACCTGTCACACAAGGTCAACCATTAATGAAAATTAATTTAGCATACTTAAAAGAACATGCGCCAAGTGTTGTCACACCAGTGATTATTACAAATCAAGGTGATAAAACATTAACATTCGATGATGTTGATTCAGTAGATCCTGGTAAACGCATTATGACAATTAAATAATAAAACAAGCCTGGGACAACATATGTGTCTCAGGCTTGTTTTATGTGTTGGCAGTCGATGACTGAATTGAAAAGGTGTTGTCTCAAGGTTTTCAATTCTAATCCTCTTTGCCATGGCGGGGCGACGAATTCAGAAAGAATACTGTCCCCCTTATTTTTTATTTAATAAACAACATTATTCAGTTATATCATTCTCAATTAATAATTTGATAGCTTTATGATCTGTAGCATTTCTGAATAAATCATAAGCATGTTCAATATCACTTAATTTGCTATTATGTGTCACCAATTGTTCAGGTTGAATAATTTTACTTTTCAAAGCTTCTAACAATTCTTCAGTAGTATTCGCCGAAACTAAACCTGTTGTCACATTGATATTCTTAATCCATAATTTATCGATATCAAATTGTACTGGTAATCCATGAACACCAAAATTAGCGATTGTGCCGTCAACACCAATTAACTTTTGACATAAATCAAAGGTTTGCGGAATACCAAAAGCTTCAATAACTACGTCCAAACCACGATGGTTCAATGTTTTTACTTGAGCAACAGCATCTTCAACATTCGTTGAATTAATTGTATGTGTAGCACCTAATTCCTTGGCAGTTGCTAAACGATTATCATCCAAATCGAGCATAATAATTTTAGAAGATGAATAAAATTGTACTGTTGATAATGCAGCTAATCCAACTGGACCTGCACCTACTATCGCAACCGTACTACCTGGTTTAACTTTACCTTTTAAAACACCAATTTCATAACCCGTTGCTAAAATGTCAGAGAGCATAACGAGTGCTTCGTCTGGTAAAGATTCTGGTGCATGGTATAAAGAGTTGTCTGCGAAAGGTACTTTAAAATATTCTGCTTGTGTACCATCTATGAGGTGATCTAATATCCAACCGCCATCTTTTTCACAATGTGCATAAATACCTTTTTTACAGTAGTAACATTTACCACACGACGAGATACAAGAAACAATGACTTTATCTCCAACTTTGAAATTGTTTACACTTGAACCAACTGATTCAACGAAACCAATACCTTCATGGCCAAGTGTTGTGTTTGATGGTACTTCCGATGTATCGACTTTAATAATATGTAGATCAGTACCACAAATCGTGTTTTGACCATTCTAATAATTGCATCTGTACTTTCCGTAATGATTGGCTTCTCTTTATCAATCAGTTTTGCAAAGCCTGGCTTTTCATAAACATAAGCTTTCATATGAATTATCCTCATAAAATATGCGAATATTTTCACAAACACTATACTATGTAAATTTGGTTATGTATTTAATAAAAATAATATATAATAAAATAGACATGTATATAGTACGCTCATTAAATGTTGTATAGTTAAAGTAGATGAAAAATGCATGTAAACGTCGTAGAATATAATTGAATGATGACTTAAAGGAGATTATATTTTATGGGACATGAAGGCTTGTTAGTCGCCGAAAGAGAAATCGAAGTTAACAATTGGAGATAAAGTGCATTGTATTGGACAGCAAACAGGTGGTTTCTTAGATTTAGAACCCCAAAGAGTAACTAAGATGCCAGAGGTATTTCAAAACTTATTAAAATAAGTGAAAGTATAGGTGAGGATATGGCAAAGCATTTGAGTAATATGGAAGCCTTCCATCAAATTATTAATAATAATCAGTTAGTAGTAGTTCACGTAATGCGGGATCATTGTTCAGTGTGCCATGCTGTATTACCACAAATTGAAGATATTGTAGCATCTTACCCTAATACAGAACTTGCCGTCATAAATCAATCAGATGTCGAAAATATTGCAGGTGAATTATCTATATTTACTGTACCCGTTGATTTAATCTTTATGAATGGTAAAGAAATGCATCGCCAAGCTCGATTTATAGATATGCAACGCTTCGAACATCAGTTGAAATTAATGTATGATAGTTGCTTTGAAACATAAAGTGAGAGCGGGGCCCCGGCAAAGAGAATTTCATAAAGAAATTCTACAAATAAAGCAAGCTGGGGTTTGGGGCCCCAGCAAAGAGAATTTCATAAAGAAATTCTACAAATAAAGCAAGCTGGGGTTACGAATTAATTTCTGTCCCGCTCCCTACTCACTTACTTTTAATATCAGCACATTTGATCAATGATAGCATCGGCTTGTCGCTGATAGTCTAAGATGATATCAGCAGAATGATGTAGCTGTGATAATTCTTCTTTTGTGAGAGCTAATTCAATAATTCGGTCAGCACCATTTCCGTTAATAACGGTAGGTACACCGATATATACATCACTCAATCCATATTCACCTCCAATGTAACTTGAAACATTCATAATGATATTTTTATTAAATAAGATGGCTTCTACGATTCTAACTAGACTTAGTGATATTCCGAAATTGGTTGTGCCTTTTCGAACATAAATATCGTAACCAATTTGAGTTGTACGGTTGGAAATGGAAGTCTTAAATGCTTCTATATTCGTATTAGAAGGTAATAAATCTAACACCGGCTCACCTGCAATTTGTGCGTGTGACCATACTGCGACTTGTGAATCACCATGTTCACCAATAATAGGTGCATAGACTTGATTCGGTGCTACATCGAATTCTCGACTTAAAAAGAATTGGAAACGCGCAGTATCTAAAGAAGTGCCTGAACCAATGATTTTATTTTTAGGAAAATTCGACACTCGTTTAACGACGTAACTCATAATGTCGACGGGATTGGAAGGTAATACAAAGTAGCCATCGAAACCACTATCTACAATACGTTGAATCATTGGTACAAAAATGTCTACATTATCTTCTAGTAGCTTAAGACGTGTTTCACCTTTAGCAAGTTTAGCACTTGCACAAATCACTATAATATCAGCGTCTTTACAGTCTTCATACTGTCCGACATGCACATTTACGAAGTTATCGCCAAATGGAGTCGCATGATTTAAATCCCACACATCTGCTTTAGCCTTATCCTCATCAATATCTATAATTGTCATCTCATCCACTAAACCTTTAGCTACGATTGCATGTGCAAACGCAGATCCTACATAGCCACTTCCAATAATTACAATTTTATGACGTGCCATAAATCGTTGCCTCCTTTTATAATTTGAAAATTCAGATAATTTATATAAGGATAGCATGTTTTCCTTAAAATGAAAATATTGTTTAACGATAACAGTGTTAATTACTAAATGAATTGTCGTTTAAGGTTTATAATATAGACATGTATAGGAGGTCGTTTAAGCTATGAAAAAAAGTATGATAACCGTAGCAACATCTGCGATATTAGGAACATTAGCATTTATTAAAGTTAAAGAGAAACGCAGTTACAAAAGTTTTATAACTGAAAAATATATACGAATGTCTGGCATGAAAAAAACGTTTGAAAATGAAGCGGACGCGAAAAAAGCATTGGAAGAAACGAAAGAAATTACAGCTGGAAAATATGGTGGCACTAGTTATGAATTTAAACATGACGTTCGAACAAAAAGTTGGAATGGGTGCGTCACATATATTGTGAATGACCAACGTAACCATCAACAAAAAGTTGTTTTATATATTCATGGTGGTGCATGGTTCCAAGATCCACTAGATAATCATTTTAATTTTATAGATGAACTCGCAGGACAACTTGATGCGAAGGTCATTATGCCGATATATCCTAAAGTACCTCATCGTGATTATCGTACTACATTCGAATTATTAAAACTTATTTATGATAAACAAGCTGCCAAAGTTGAAAGCAGTGAACAGCTTATTGTGATGGGAGATTCTGCAGGCGGACAAATTGCATTGTCATTTGCCGAATATTTAAAAGCAGAAACTACACTTCCACAACCTGGACATATTGTAATGCTATCTCCAGTGTTAGATGGTACGTTAAGCAATCCAGATGCTAAAACGTATGAACGCATTGATCCAATGTTAGGTATAGAAGGTAGTAAATACTTTATAAAATTATGGGCTGGCCAATTACCTATTGAGGACTATAGAATATCGCCAATTAACGGTGACTTAGAAGGATTAGGTCGATTATCCATTTTTATTGGTACAAAGGAAACGTTATACCCTGACGCTTTAAAATTATCCCAAATGCTTAATGATAAAGGTATTGAACATGATTTTATGCCAGGATATAATTTATTCCACATTTATCCTATCTTCCCATTACCAGAAAGACAGAAATTCTTTACACAACTTAAATCAATTATTCTATAAAAATTAAGCGCCGAGGACGAGATGATTACTAAAGTGACACGATGAATTCACGAAGAATTCTGTGCTATTCAGGCTAGTCATCGTTCAATTCCTTGGCGCTACATTATTGATTACATTTCTTCAGGTTGTTTCTTAAGTGACAACATTAAAATTAAAATAAGAATTAATACGATTCCAATGACTTGGACTGATTGGAAAGTAACACCAAGCCATAATGCACTTGTAACAACTGCTATCACTGGTTCAATCGTACCTAATAACGTTGTCTCCTTAGGTGATAAGTATTTAAGACTATCTATAAATAAATAAAATGCGAAAGCAGTCCCAGCGATAATCCCAAAAATTAAATAAATGATTGTAGATGCACTCATGTTGCTAAAGCTAACATCCCATATAGGATGCTTGAAACTCATTGCACAACCTGAAATAATCATTGCCCATCCTACGATTAGAATTGAAGGGAACTTTTCAAGTAAGCCTGTGGCATAAATCGTGTAAAACGCAAGTGCTAAGCCAGAGATAATTCCCCATAACAAACTCGTAGGTGATACGACTAAATGAGAGATAGATCCATTTGTTAAAAGTAGAAAAGTACCAATTAACGTCATTGTAATGGCTAAAATATCAAAAGGACGAAATACGTCAAGACCACGTATGACGAACCAAATAATGATATAGACTGGTGCAATGTATTGGAGAAGTGTAGCTACTGCGACATTGCCGGTTGCGATGGATGCCATATAAGCGTATTGGACAAAAAGCATCCCGATTAAACTGTATATAAACAAATTAACAACTGTTTTGAGCTTCTTAAAAACAATAAACATAGATTGCTTAGGATGTAATAGTTTGTACAGACTCAACAAGAAGATGCCACTTATTAGTAGGCGAGCAGTAACATACCAATCCACTTCAATATCTCGTTGATTAAAGAGTAAGTCGGAAACAGTCCCACCTAATCCCCATAAAGTAGCACCTATAATTGCAAATAATACTCCTTTTAATCTGTGTTGTGTGTGATTCATTGAATGCACCTCCATCTGTATTTTGTTTTATTATAAATCTCATAATATAATGTATATAAATTTGATAATACTCAAATAGTAATTAAAAGTATCAAGATATTGAGGTAGTGCGATATGGTTTCTAAAATTATTATTAATGAAGACTTAGAAGAAAAGATTAATTATCCTGATCGACGTTGGCCACATGTCATTCTACATACATCATTGAGTGAGACATTACTCGGATATATACCTTTACATTGGCATTATGCCTTACAATTTATGTATGTCACAAACGGTGTGATTAAGGTAAAGTTAGCAGAAAATACATTGGAGATACATGAAGGGGAGGGATTATTTATTAATTCAAACGTTGTACATGAAATTCGTGACGCGAATGAAGGCGCGCGTTTCTATTGCTGGAACATTGGATTGCCCAATGTCACGGAATATATCAATTTTACTTATGTTAGTCGAATTGTTGATCAAGCGCAATCCATTCCATTTATTAAATTAATACCAAAAGATGAAGAAAATGTAAGTTTGTTACGGCGTATTGAGATAGTAGGACATATTTACTTATCACAAAGAGATTATTATCAACTGCAAATTCTTAGAGAATTTTATCAATGTCTAAATCATCTTTTAAATATTTTTGATCAATATGAACAAATCAATCAATATTTCTTTGATCCAAGAGTTAAACAATGTATTGAATACTTACAAAGTCATTATCATAAAAAGGTGCAACTGAGTGAGTTAAGTCATATGGTTCATATGAGCGAAGCGGAGACGATTAAGTTGTTTAAACGATTTGCAGGGGACACGCCATTCAATTTCTTACAAAATTATCGACTAGAGCAGAGTGCTAAGCAACTCATGTATCATCATAAAAATGTGACTGAAGTGGCAATGGATTGTGGATTCTCAACTACAAGTTACTTTATACAAAATTTTAAGCAGAAATATTCACTCACTCCTAAGCAATTTCAAATAAAATATGCAAAGTATTTAAAATAAAGTAGGTGCATAGTGTCATCAATCAGATGAGCTTGCACCTACTTTTTCAGTATCTGTATTTGAAATTGTATCATTTGTATTTGAAACGGTTTCTTCTTTGGCAACATCATCACTTGTTGCTGAAGCTTTATTTAACTTTGTATCATTTATGTCTTCGTTAGAATCTTTAGTAACACTATTAATGTGTTGATGGTCTGTGTCTAAAACTGAACTACTCATATCATTGCCTTGTAAGCTACCCACAAGAATCAATACTAAATAGCTTGAACAAACTAATAATACCATTGCTAAATATATGCTAATTGCTATCTTAACAGGTTTAGTCAAAGGTTTACCCATCAGTATCCTCCTAAAGTTGTATCTTTAATTACCTCTAAATTAACATCAGTATTTTAATCTAATGTAAATGCGACGTAAATATTTGATGATTTCTCAAATAACTAGAACTAAATTTAAATTTTAGAAAAATATTTTTAAAATCATTCTTTATTTGTAAAAGTAAAATATTGAATATTTCTAAAAAAATTAATCTTTGTTAATATAATTTTACATTAGATTTACAATGTTAAAACTGACTAAATACGCACATGATAGCATACCCTTATTAGAAGTAATAATTTATTTATTATGTTCATATGAAGCAAGAGCGTTTGGATTTATTAGTCACTTCTATAGAAAATGTTTAAAGACATTTTTGATATACATAGCAATGAAATACGTATTTAGACAACTTAATATTAAAACAATTAAAGAGAGGTACTACACTGTGATTCTCATTATAATTTGTATCGCATTGATTTTATGGCTTGGTATTAAAGAGAAGAATCGCCATACTAATCGACTCAATAAGATTCCAATTAGAATCAACATAAATGGTATTCGTGGTAAATCAACGATTACGAGAATGATTTATAGCGTATTAAGAGAAGACCATTATCATGTTATTGGTAAAACCACAGGCACAGATGCTCGAATGTTGTATTGGTTTACTGACAAGGAATACCCCGTTATTAGAAAACCACAAGGTGCGAATATTGGTGAACAACGTGACATTGTGCGTAAAGTTGTTAAACAAAAAGCTGACTCTTTAGTTAATGAATGTATGGCAGTTAATCCAGACTATCAAATTACTTTTCAAAAAGATTTAGTTAAAGCCAATATAGGCGTTATCGTCAATGTCATGGAAGACCACATGGACGTGCTTGGACCTACACTTCAAGATGTTGCTCAAGCGTTTACTGCAACAATTCCTTACAAAGGGACTTTAGTTGTTATGAAAGACGACTATACGAAATTCTTCGCAAAAGAAGCTAAGAAACGTAAAACAAAGTTAATTGTCGTAGATAAAGATGAAGTTCCGGAATCATATTTAAGAAAGTTTCCATATCTCGTCTTCCCAGATAATGTTGCTATTGCATTAGGCGTTGCAGAAGCTGTTGGCGTTGATAAGGAAACTGCATTGAGAGGCATGTTAAATGCACCACCTGATCCTGGTGCGGTTGAAATCAAATACTTTAATGCAAATCGCACACGAAATGTATTTGTTAATGCATTTGCTGCTAATGAACCTCAATCGACAAAAGCTATTTTAAACAAAGTTGAATCTTATAACTATCCATATACGAAAAAAGTAGTGATTTTAAATTGTCGTTCAGATAGGGTAGATAGAACGCGTCAATTTGTTGAAAACTTTATTGATGATGTAGACTTTGACACACTCATTTGTACAGGTAAAAGTACACAAATGGTGACAGACTTAATGCAACACTTACCTGATAAAAAATATCTTAATTTTGAAAACCGTGAGTTTCCAGAAATTGAGAAAGCTATTTTGCAAGAGTCACAAAACGCACTCATATTCTGTGTAGGAAATATTCATGGTCCAGGTGGTAGAATAGCAGAATTTATAGAAGGGATAGAATAAAATGATAGGTTCAGAATTATACTTCTCCCTATTTGTCGGTATTGTATTAAGTTTAATATTTGCCGAGAAATTTGGGATTAATCCAGCAGGACTCGTTGTACCGGGTTATTTAGCACTTATATTCGATCAACCCATCATGTTGTTATCTGTGTTAGTCATTAGTTGTTTAACATTTTTCATAGTTACATATGGTATTAGTAGATGGGTTATTTTGTACGGAAGAAGAAAATTTGCGGCGATGATTTTAACTGGGATGGTACTTAAATTCCTGTTCGACTTGATTTATCCATTGACGCCATTTGAAATGGTTGAAGTGTCTGGTATTGGTGTCGTTATTCCTGGAATCATTGCGAATACAATTCAAAAGCAAGGTGTCGTGATTACGTTATCATCAACGATGTTACTTACATGTATCACGTATGTCATCTTATTCTTATATAGCTTTATTAATTAATCGCGAGCAAGGAGCGCAGAGTAATGAAAAAGAAAAAACGGTTATCAGCGAGCGAATGGTTACTTAAGCAATCGAAACGTCACAAACGTTTCAATTTTAGCTATACACTTATCGTTTTAATTGTGGCACTTGTACTTCTAGTATTCGCTATTAGAGCTGTAAAAGTTGAGCCAGTCGAGGCAATGCCAAGCTCAGGTAATGATTATATTCGTAGTACATATTTAGGCAATATCACATTGAATAAACATTTTCGACAAATGGATCTTAACGAAGTGTTTAAAGGGTTAAAGCAACCACTTCAACAAAGTGACTTTTCAACTGCTTCACTTCTAGTGAGCCATTTCTCAAATGATCCTAAAACGAATATTAAGAAGAATATTGAGAATATTATGTTCTTGAAAAAAGAAAATGTTAAAAGTGTCAATTTAATTAATAATACGATTGATAACGTGCAAGCCCAAGATTTAAGTAAACAAGTGGAAGCACATACGGATTATAACTTTATGACTGGTAATGGCTCTAACCCAATTAATAGTAAGACGGTGCAACAAACGGTTAAAGGTAAAAAAATAGCTAACGTGTCATTCACTGACGTAGGTTCAAACTATGAAGATCCACTTAAAAATACAACATCTATTAGTTTAGACCCAAAAATATTTGTTCCATTAATCAAAAACTTAAAAGAAAATAACGATTTAGTTGTCGTAAACGTGGATTGGGGTATTACCAATGAACGTAGTGTGACGGATCGTCAAAAAGAATACGCACATGCGCTAGTGAAATCCGGTGCAGATGTAATCATTGGTCATAACTCAGTTGTCCAAAAAGTTGAAAAATATAAAAATGCAAGTATCTTCTATAGTTTAGGTAATTTAACATCAGATTCATTCTTATCTAAAAACCAAAAAGGTATGGTAGTTCAGCACGATTGGAATGGGCAGCATAATAAATTTAGCATTACACCTGTACGTGGTGCAGATGGCAAAATAACGAAAGACAACATGAATAAGATGGAGGCACAACGTTATTACAATAATATAAATGATAAATCAATTCACCTTAAAGAGGAGAATGGAGGATATACCTTTGAATATTAAAAAACATTGGTTAGGTATTGTAACAACGCTCATTATAATTGCAATTCTATTGATGGTGACGTTTGCCAAAGCGAACGAAGGCCTTGATAACTATGAGAAAAATGAATTAAAAGATGCAACGGAGCAATATTTGTCTAAAGGGGCCAGTTAGTATGAATATTTATAGTAAAGTGACATTATCAGTCATTTTAGTTATCACCATTTTAATATCATTTGTCTTTTACTACTTTAATAAAGAAGACAGACCTGATAAAGATACATTATTCGAAAATAAAATTGCAGATCATAAATCATCTGGCAGTAATAAAAAATATGGCGTAGCATCTAATAATGCGATTGCCACGCGTGTCGGTAATAAAATTATTGAAGATGGTGGTAATGCAGTAGACGCAGCTATGGGTGTTTCTTATGCGCTAGCGGTAACAGAACCGCATTCGTCAGGTTTAGGTGGCGGTGGTGCCACGCTTACATATAACGGTAATGAAGGCGAAGAACCAAAGATGTACGAATATAAAACGCTATCTTCTTATAATTATAAGAAAGGCGATGAAATTGGTACACCTGGATTTGTGCAAGGTATGCATGATATGCATCAACGAGAAGGTAAAATGGATGAGAAGAAAATTTTTAGTTACGTAGTGCCATTAGCCGAAGATGGCTTCGAAGTTGATTCAGAATTAGAGCGTAGTTTGAAAATCTACGGTTCTGATATCGATCGAAATTCATCTTTCTTCAAAGGAAAACGTACAGTACGTGAAGGCGATGTAGTTAAACAGCCCGCTTTAGCTAAAACACTTAAAGGTATTAGAGATAAGGGGCCTAAATATTTCTATAAGGATATTGCTAAGAGTGTATCTAAACAAATCGATAGTGAATTAGTTGAGAAAGACTTTTCAACATTTAAAACTGAAGAAAAGAAACCAGTATCAACTAAATATTTAAATAATACAATATACTCTGCATCAAATCCTTTAGGTGGGGTTTTAATGTTACAAGGTTTAAAAATTGATGAAAGTGCCAATACAAATAATGATAGAACAGATTATATCAATGGCATTATTAAATCACGTGATGTAATGTACCGAAATAGAGATATTGTTAATGGTCAGGAAGCGAATAACGACTCACACTTATCGGAAAATTATTTATTAGACAATTTAAATAATGTAAATAGTGGCGGTAATGAAATGAATAGTGATTTTGATACGTCATTAGATACGACGAGTACAACTCATTTTGTTGTCATTGATAAGAATGGTAAGCTTGCTAGTACTACAAATACGTTATCTAGTTTCTTTGGTTCAGGTAAATTTGTTAAACAAGGTTTCTATATGAACAACTCTTTAACAAACTTCTCAAGTGATCCTAATAGTCCAAACTATGGTGGAAAACATAAAGCACCACGTTCTTATACATCACCATCCATTGTTGTTGGTCCGGATTTCTATATGGGTATTGGTACACCAGGTGGAAACAAAATTCCTACCACCTTAAATGAAGTGTTGATTGACTATTTAAGAGGTGACGGTTCCCTACAAGAATCTATTGATAAACCACGTTTTTATAACGATGGTGGTACAGTTTATTATGAGAATGCGACAAGTGATGAAGATATCAATACATTCAAGAGTATGGGATATGGTGTTAAAGAAAAACGTAATGACGCAAACTTTGGTAGTGTTCAAGGTGCAATATATAATAAAAATGATCAAACTGTTGAAATCGGTCAAGATGTTGGTAATAGATAATGGTTTGGTAAAAGCAAAATAATATTTTTGAGAGGCTGGGACAAAATAAAATGTCTCAGCCTACTTTATTATTTTGTCAGTAGATGACTGATTTGAAAATGTGCATGAATCAACCTTTTTTCAAACCTAGTCATCTTTGACGGGGTAGGACAACGAAATAAATTTTGAGAAAATGTTATTTCTGTCCAACTCCTTTTTCCAAATAGGAATAAAGGGAAAAGAATTGAAATCATAGTTTACTATTGAAATTATCATTAAAATCGATATGATAAATATATAGGTTATAGAATTTAATATTAAAATTATATAAAACAAATATATATTGAGTTGTTTACATGATATGTAAGATGAACGCCTCTTATAATGATGGACAAGGTGGAATGGTTATGGAAGATGTAGTATTAGGAATAGACTTAGGTACGAGTGCAGTTAAAATAATAGCTGTTAATCGACAAGGAGAAGTAATTGCTTCAACGAGTGAACCTTTAACGTTGATACAAGATCGTGCCGGTTATAGTGAGCAAGATCCTGAAGAATGGTTTAAAGTGGTTAAGAAAGGTATTAAATATATTAATGAAGTGCCTATAATGGCGAATTATACTGTCAAAGGGATCTCATTCTCAGGGCAAATGCATGGTTTAGTGCCATTGAATAGCGAACATAAACCTGTACGCCATGCCATTCTATGGAATGATACCCGTAACTCTGAACAATGTGCGCAAATCAAAGAAGTATATGGTGAAAGATTGAATGGCAATCCTATTCTTGAAGGATTCACACTTCCAAAAATGCTTTGGATGAAACAAAATGAGCCATCACTTTGGGAACAAGTAAGTGTCTTCGTATTGCCTAAGGATTACGTACGCTATTGTTTAACAGGTCATATTCACATGGAATATTCTGATGCAGCCAGCACATTACTATTAAGTCCAAAAACACATGATTGGACTAGAGATGTAGGTGAACGATTAGGCATCGGAGATATTTATCCACCTTTAGTACGTTCAACAGAGGAAGTTGGAGTAGTTCGTTCAGAATTAGAACAAGAGCTTGGTTTCAAAGCTCCTGTAAAGGTTTATGCTGGTGGTGGAGATAACGCATGTGGTGCCATTGGTGCAGGAATCATTAATGGTAACGATACGCTTTGTAGTATCGGGACATCAGGTGTCGTACTCAATGTTGAAAGCGAAGGCTACACTGAATACAAGAACAACATACATTTCTTTGATCATAGCGTTCCACAAACATTCTATGCTATGGGCGTAACCTTAGCAGCAGGTTACAGTTTAAATTGGCTTAAACAAACGTTCTTTGAACATGAAAGCTTTGACGATATCGTTAAACAAGCAAGTATCTCAACAATTGGTTCTAACCACTTATTATTCGCACCTTATTTATCAGGCGAACGTACTCCACATGGAGATGCTTTTATAAGAGGCAGTTTTATTGGTATTAGTGGTAGCCATAATAAGGCAGATTTTGCTAGAGCAGTATTAGAGGGTATTACCTTCTCTTTATATGACTCTATACAATTAATGCGAGAAGCTGGTAAAGAGATTACACATATTACTTCAATTGGTGGCGGTGCGAAAAGTTCATTTTGGTTGCAGATGCAAGCAGATATCTTTAATGCTACAATAAGAAAGTTAAAACACGAAGAGGGTCCTAGTATGGGCGCTGCGATGATTGCAGCATATGGACTGCAATGGTTCGAAAGTTTCGATGAATGTGTAGATAAGTTTATAGATATTGCTCAAACATTTGAACCAGACGCTAAAAGACACGCACAATATGAAGCATATTATAAAGTATATAAAGATATTTACCGTCATACGCATCAATTAACTGAAGCATTGTTAAAAATTGAAGATTAATTCAATGATAATAAACTGGAGCAGCAATGGTTGTTCCAGTTTATTATGTTAAAAACTAAATCATTTTAATTTTGCAACAATTTCAAATGTGAGCACTTTGTTATGTAAAGGTTAGTTGTCACGTTAAAGTGAAAATATCAACAAAGAAATGTATACAATTTACCCGAAATTTCAAATAATAAATACGCTGTTGAAAAGGTTTACAAAGCAGTTTTTATTAGTGTAAAATAACACATATTATTTATTTCTTTTCAAAAAATTTAAAACTAAAAATATTTTAACCTCAAAAAGTCTCTAAATGTGATTTATTTCACAATTTTATTTTTTTTGTCATTGAATATGTCTTGAAATCGTTTTCTTCACGTTGTAGTATGACTATGGTAGTTAAATAAATAGAAAGAGGTTTTGGGGAATGAATATCATTTTAGGAGTAGGAACACTCGTATTAGTGCTTATCGTTATGACGCTATTCTTAAACTTTGCGCCATACGGTAAACAAGGACTACAAGCTTTATCAGGAGCTGCTTGTGCAACTTTCTTACCACAAGCATTCCTAAGTTACGCTATTGGTGGCGTATTCCATATCGAGTTTTTACAAACAATAGGAGATTTGGCAGGAAGCCTTGCAGGTGTTGCAGTAGGTATCTTAACTGGCTTGAAAATGGGCATCTCACCTGTTTTTGCAGTAATCATAGGACTAGTATTACACGACTTTAAATTATTACCAGCATTTATAGCAGCGTATATTATTTCATTCGGTATTAAATTTATCGAGAAAAAAGTTCCAGAAGGGTTGGACTTAATTGCTGTGATTTTAATTGCTCCAGCACTTGTATTTGGCTTAGCTACAGTTATTAGCCCAGGGGTTATGGCTGTATTAACTCAAATCGGTGGTGCAGTTACATCAGTAGGAGACAGCAATCCATACGCATTAGCAATTATTTTAGGATTAGTAATTCCAGTAACGGGTATGACACCACTAAGTTCAATGGTATTAACTAGCTTATTAGGACTAACTGGTATACCAATGGCTATCGGTGCTTTAACATGTACTGGTTCATCATTTGTTAACTATGTATTATTTAGCAGACTTAATATTGGCGGAAGTAAATCAAAAGCATTCGCAGTATTTGTTGAACCATTAACACAAATCGATTTAATCGCAAAATACCCTCTACAATTATATGGTACGAACGCAATTATCGGTGTTGTAAACGCTTGTATCGTTACATTTAGTGGACTCGTAATCGGTGTTAAAGGTATGGCAACACCAATTGCAGGTGCAATCGTCTTATTCGGATTTAACGATGCTACAAAATCAATTATTACAATCATCGTCGTTGCAGTAGTAAGTGTGGTATTAGCATTTATCTTCAGTACGTTAATTAAAAAATTCAACCTAATGAATATGAGTATAAAATTGCCTAGTAAACAGAAACAACCTAAGGAGAGTGTTTAATTATGGCTACTAAAAAAAGCTACGATTATCAAAGTGCATTTGATATTATTGGCCCTGTTATGATGGGACCTTCAAGTTCTCATACAGCAGGTGCAGTTAAAATTGGTAACGCTGCTTATGCAGTATTAGGTGGTATGCAGCCAGATAAATTAACAATTCATTATTACGAATCCTTTGCTCAAACACATCAAGGACACGGTACAGATTTAGCTATCGTTGGTGGTGCAATGGGCTATAGCACATTCGATAGTCGTATTAAGAGTTCATTAGCAATCGCTAAAGATCAAAACATCGAAGTAAATATTATCGAAGAAGAAGGCGACAGTATTGGTGAGCATCCTAACTGTGCGTATCTTGTTGCAGAAGGAAATGGTCGTCACATCGAAGTAATTGGTAACTCAATTGGTGGCGGTACAATCAAATTAAAACGTATCAGTGTAGAAGGACTAGACATTGATTTTAACTATGGTTTACCTATCCTAGAAATGGATGGAGCGGCAAATAAATCAGAAGTTAATCACTTTATCAATGATGTGAATGAACTTGGTGCAGACATTAAAGAGGAAATGACACAAACGGGCGATAATTTTAGTTTAGCAGTATTACCACTAAACAAAGCATTATCTGAATCAACGTTAGATCAAATTAAAGAAAAATATAGTCACTTAAATATATCCTATATTAAATAGAGGGGGATTAAAGATGTTTGATTCAATTAGAGAAACTATAGACTACGCAGTCGAAAATAAAATGTCTTTTGCAGATATAATGATTCAAGAAGAGATGGAACTTTCAGGTAAGACGCGTGACGAAGTTAGAGAAACAATGAAACAAAATTTAGATGTCATGAGAGATGCCGTAATTAAAGGATCAACTGGCGAAGGTGTAAAAAGTGTAACAGGTTATACTGGCCAAGATGCCATTAAACTTGCTAAATATAACGAGAATAATCATGCCTTATCAGGACATGAAATGGTTGAAGCAGTTAAAGGTGCGGTTGCTACTAATGAAGTAAACGCAGCTATGGGTATCATTTGTGCAACTCCAACAGCTGGATCCTCCGGAACGATTCCGGGCGTATTATTTAAATTAGAAAAAACACATGACCTAACAGAAGAACAAATGATTGATTTCTTATTCGTTTCATCATTATTTGGTCGCGTTGTTGCTAACAATGCAAGTGTTGCAGGTGCTACAGGAGGTTGCCAAGCAGAAGTAGGTTCAGCTTCAGCAATGGCAGCAGCTGCTGCAGTATCAATCTTTGGTGGCGAACCGGAAGCATCTGGTCACGCTATGGCATTAGCGATTAGTAATTTACTTGGTCTAGTTTGTGACCCAGTAGCAGGTTTAGTAGAGATTCCATGTGTAATGCGTAATGCAATTGGTTCTGGTAATGCATTAATTTCTGCAGACTTAGCCTTAGCTGGTGTTGAAAGTAGAATTCCAGTAGATGAAGTTATCGAAGCTATGGATAAAGTAGGACGTGGCTTACCAGCTGAATTAAGAGAAACAGGACTTGGTGGTTTAGCAGGTACACCAACAGGTGAAGCAATTAAACGTAAAATCTTTGGTGAAGCTGAAGTTAATAGCTTTTCATAATATAATTGAAATTAGAAGCCATTCTTGAATGTCAATATAACATTTAAGAATGGCTTTTTTAATACTTATGACAAATTTATCATTTTGGCAGTAGCTATCTGGTTTGAAAACGCACTTGAATCAAGCATTTTCAAATCTAGTCAGGGCCCCAGCAAAGAGAAATTCATAAAGAAATTCTACAAGCTAAGCAAGCTGGGGTTTGGGGCCCCAGCAAAGAGAATTTTATAAAGAAATTCTACAAGCTAAGCAAGCTGGGGTTAAAACGAAATAAACTTTGAGAAAATATCAGATATGTTCTACTTCCATATATTTATCAGAAAATTTAAAAAGTTATTGCAAAATTTCACTAATACGTTTAAAATAGCCGAAAAGGGGATGATGATATGCTAAGGTTATGTATCATCTTTTTTATATTCGTGATTAACACAACCATTACACAGTTATGGACAGTTGAGGGAACATGGGAGAATCTCTTATTACAATCGATGTCACTAAGTATGATTATTGTATTCCTGTTTTATTATGTGGATTTTGTAATTGCGGAGAAAAAGAGGAAGCAAATAGAAACTTTATTTAAGAAAGAATTCTTTCATGAGAAGGAAGACTTTTTTGAAAAAGACGATAAAAGAAAAGTAAGTGAGTAAAAGGGACTCACTTACTTTTCTTATTTGTCATGCAAATCATATTGGTAAAAAGCAAGATCTAACCAGCGATCAAATTTGTAGCCAACATTTTGAATGGTACCTGCATGTTTGAAGTTAAACTTTTCATGTAATTTGATGCTGCTATCATTGGAAGCATCGATACCAGCTACAATAGTACGATAATTTCTAGTTCTGGCATCTTCAATAAGATGTTGTAATAATTGAGAAGCAATGCCTTTGCCTTGATTTGATTTATCTACGTAAATCGAATGTTCAATAGAATATAAGTAAGCCGGCCAGTTTCTAAATTGACCGTAAGTTGCAAAACCAACAGCCTTGCCAGCTTGTTCAAATACAAATATAGGTTCATTTGCTTTATTCTTCATGTCAAACCAAGCTTTACGTTCATCTAAAGTTTGAATATCGTATGTGTAAACAGCTGTAGTATGCAATATTGCATCATTATAGATTGATAGTATTGCCGGTAAATCTTCAATTTTTGCTTCTCTAATCATTATGGCACCTACTTTTCTAAGTTTGTATCAGTTTAAAACGAGATTTCAATTGTTGCAACTATATGTAATTATATATGACACGATAAATTAAATTAAACTTACGAAATAAACATGATATACTATGACCTAAGAAAGTCACGTTAAAGGAGTAACACATAATGAAGAATTGGATTAATCGATTGATGACGATACTTGGCGTCATACTCATCTTAGTAGCAGTGTATCTATTTGCTAAACCACATATCGATAATTATTTACATGAAAAAGATAACGACAACAAAATAGAACAATATGATAAACAGGATAAGTCTAGCAATAAACAAACACCAACCATTCCTAAGGATAAAACTAAAATGGCAGGGTATATATCAGTGCCAGATGCAGAGATTAAAGAACCCGTGTATCCTGGACCAGCGACACCAGAACAGTTAAATCGTGGTGTAAGTTTCGCTGAGAAAGATGAATCGCTAAGCGATCAAAATATATCAATCGCAGGTCATACATTTACCGATAGACCACATTACCAATTCACAAACTTAAAAGCAGCTAAAAAAGGTAGCAAAGTATACTTCAAGATAGGAAAAGAAACACGCGAATATAAAATGACTAGTATACGTGATGTTAATCCAGACGAAGTTGAAGTATTAGACGAACACAAAGGTGAAAAGAATCAATTAACATTAATCACATGTGACGATTACAATGAGCAAACCGGTGTTTGGGAAAAACGTAAAATCTTTGTGGCGAAACAAGTTAAATAAATAAAAAACACCAATCGTTACATAAAACATAAATGCTAAGTCATTAGGAGTGATACAAGACATCCAATGTAGATCTTGTGTCACTCCTTTAAATTTAGCATTAGAAATAATCATGCTATTTTTATTAATTGTATTTAATTTCAGAATGTGAATATAGTTTCATCATGTTAGTGTGAACTTCAACCCTAATTAGATGATATATATAATAAATGTGAATACAACGGACTAGGGGGATTGCACATGGTTAAAGCTATTGCAGTAGATATGGATGGTACATTTTTAGATTCTAAAAAGAATTATGATAAAGACCGTTTTGAGAAGATATTTAAAGCATTGAAAGAACGCAATATAGAATTCATTGCTGCAAGTGGAAATCAATTTGCTAAATTACAATCTATATTCGGAGAAAGAGATATGTTCTTTATTTCTGAAAATGGTGCAGTTATTTACAGAGGTAAAGATTTATATAATTATCGTAGCTTCAATCAAACAGACTACAAAGAAGTTGTTGATTATTTAAATATTGATAGAAACATTAAAGAATTTATTGTTTGCGGATTAAAGAGTGCCTATATATTGAAAGACACGAGTGAAGCATTTAAGGAAGATGCGCATTTCTACTATCATCAGTTGGAGGAAATTGATTCTTTTCAACCATTACCGGATGATGAATATGTCAAGATTGCGTTAAATATTAATCGAGATATGCATTCAACACTTGATACTGATTTAGAGGAAAAGTTTAACAATACTATTAAACTCGTATCGAGTGGACATGATAGTATTGATATTATTATGCCTAATATGACAAAAGGGCAAGCACTTCAACGTTTATTGGATGAGTGGCATATGTCTGCTTCTGATTTGATGGCATTTGGAGATGCTAACAATGATAAGGACATGCTTGAATTAGCCGAGCACAGTTATGTAATGGCTAATAGTCATGATGAAACACTATTTGAAGTTGCCAAGGCAGTTGCTCCAAGTAATGATGAGCAAGGGGTATTACAGATTATCGAACAAGAAGTATTGAAATAGCTTAAAAAAGGAGAACTCTCAATTTTGAGAATTCTCCTTTTTATTTATTAAACACATATCTTAGTTTAATTGAGTTTCACATTTACCAGTATTAATAACTGATAATGCTGCGTTTAATCCGCCTTCAACTAAATTTCTCACAGCTTCATCAGAGAAGAATGCGATATGTGGAGTGACCAAAATGTTTTCATGTTTAATTAATTCTAATAACGTTTCATCTTCGATCTCTTTATCTGTCCAGTCATATGTGAAGTAATCAGCTTCATTTTCATATGTGTCAATGGCAGCACCATATAAAGTACCATCATTTACAGCATTAATTAAAGCTGCTGTATCAATAACAGCACCACGAGCTGCATTTACTAATACTGCGCCTTTTTTAACTTTAGAGAACATATCTGCATCGAATAAGTGGAAACTTTCTTTATTCGCTGGAACATGTAATGAAATGATATCAGCATCAGCAATTGCTTCTTCAACTGTATCTTTATATTCTAAGAAGTCTAATGAATTGTTAGGGTATGCATCATAACCTACAACTTTAGCTCCGAAACCAGCATAAATTTTACCAGTTGCAGCACCAATACGTCCTGTACCGATAATAGCTACTGTCATATTTTTAACAGGGGTAGACATAATAGGTGCAGCCCATTTGAAATTATGTTCTTGAACACGTTTTTCAATCGCAGGGAAACGACGAACTAATTGTAAAGCGATAGAAACTGAATATTCAGCAATAGTTTCTGGTGAATAACTAGGTACATTTGAAATGATAATGCCATGTTTTTTAGCTAAGTCTAAATCGTACATGTCGAAACCAGCAGTACGTTGAGCAATTTGTTTAATACCATATTCTTCAAGTTTAGGATAAACAGAGTCTGCTAATTTACCAAATTGCATTGTAGTAACACCATCGAAACCTTTAGCTAAATCAACTGTGTCTTCACTTAAAATTTCTTCAGTTGTAACAACTTCAACATTGTTCGCTTTACCCCAGTTTAAAGCGTCATTTTTCTCGTAATCACGAGTTCCATAAAACATAATTTTTGTCATTTTAATAACCTCACTTCATTTTGTATGAATTTATAATTACATAAATAAGTTTTCTTAAGTTGTCTATAGAAATGTGAATATTAATAGGAATAATGATTTGAAACATCTCTATTAATTAACTTACAAATATATTATATTGTGAATTTATTCACAAATCAATAGGAAATGCGAAATTTATTTTTCTATTGTTAAAAATTAACATAAAAATAGTAAATTTTCATTTATTTTTTATGATAACTTTTGTAAGCGTATAATTTTATGCTAAAGGAAACGTACTTTATAATCAAATTAGTACTATCTAAGGAGGATATATTTCATGAGTTCAATGCAAGAGACAATAATCAACGCATTTAATTTTAGACATGCAACAAAGGAATTTGATCCTGAAAAGAAAGTTAGTGAGTCAGACTTCCACACAATATTAGAAACAGGTCGCTTATCACCTAGTTCACTAGGATTAGAACCTTGGCGTTTTGTTGTTATTGAGAATGAAGATTTAAAAGAAAAATTAAAACCTTACAGTTGGGGAGCACAAAAGCAATTAAATACAGCAAGTCGTTTCGTTATTATTCTTGCACGTAAAAATGTCACTGCAGATTCAGAATACGTACAACATATAATTCGAGGTATTAAAAAATACGAAGAAAGTACGATTCCAGCAGTTGAAGATAAATTTAATAATTTCCAAACGAATTTCCATATTAACGATAATGAGCGAACGTTTTTAGACTGGGCAAGTAAACAAACTTACATTGCATTAGCTAACATGATGACCTCTGCAGCATTATTAGGAATTGATTCATGTCCTATGGAAGGATTTGATTTAGATAAAGTTACTGAAATTTTAGCTGAAGAAAATGTTGTCGATACGGAACATTTCGCACCATCAGTTATGGTTGCATTTGGTTATCGAAAAGAAGAACCAAAAGATAAAGTTCGTCAACCTGCCGAAGACGTTATTGAATGGATTTAATATAGGACTAAAAAAGAGAGTGAAGACTCTCTTTTTTTATTATCTATAAGTGATAGATTCTATAACTAGAATTAATGATGTTTAAAGAACTTAATACACGGAAAAATATTACAAGCAAGTTAGTGTATTTAAAAATGTAAATAAGGTAAAATAATAGTAGTTTTAAGTAAACGCTTACATTTTGATGTAAACACAACGCACATAAGGTTTTTCATAAATTTATATAAAGGGATGATGAAAAATGGCAAAAGTAAACGTTAGAGATTTCATAGAGGAACAATACGGTTTATTTATCAACGGTGAATTTCAAGCAAGCGAAAGTGGAGACACATTAACTGTAACTAACCCTGCGAATGGTGAAGATTTAGCTAAAGTAGCTAAAGCAAGTAAATCTGATGTTGATAAAGCAGTACAAGCTGCACAAGATGCTTTTGACAGTTGGAGTAAGACATCTAAAGAAGAACGTGCGGACTATTTATTAGAAATTAGTCGTCGAATTCATGAAAAAGTGGAACACTTCGCGACAATTGAATCGTTACAAAATGGTAAGCCTTATCGAGAAACGTCAACAATTGATGTGCCATTAACAGCAAATCAATTTAAATATTTTGCGAGTGTATTAACAACAGACGAAGGTTCAGTCAATGAAATTGATGAGAATACAATGAGTTTAGTAGTCAATGAACCAGTAGGTGTTGTTGGTGCAGTAGTTGCATGGAACTTCCCAATTTTATTAGCGTCATGGAAATTAGCACCAGCATTAGCTGCGGGTAATACAATTGTGATTCAACCATCTTCTTCTACACCATTATCATTAATTGAACTTGCGAAGATCTTCCAAGAAGTATTACCTAAAGGTGTCGTAAACGTATTAACTGGTAAAGGTTCAGAATCAGGCGATGCAATCTTCAATCATGAAGGTGTAAACAAATTATCATTTACAGGATCAACAGACGTTGGTTACGGCGTTGCGAAAGCAGGTGCTGAACGTATCGTTCCAACTACATTAGAACTTGGTGGTAAAAGTGCTAATATCATCTTTGACGATGCAAATTTAGATCAAGTTGTTGAAGGTGCTCAATTAGGTATTTTATTCAACCAAGGTGAAGTATGTAGTGCTGGTTCACGTTTATTAGTACAATCTTCAATTTATGATAAAGTAATGCCTAAATTAAAAGAAGCTTTCGAAAATATCAAAGTGGGAGATCCATTTGATGAAGACGTTAAAATGAGTGCTCAAACTGGCCCAGAACAACTTGAAAAAATTGAAAGCTACGTAAAAATTGCAGAAGAAGATTCAAATGCAAATATCTTAACAGGTGGTCATCGCTTAACAGATAATGGACGTGACAAAGGATACTTCTTCGAGCCTACAATCATCGAAATTAAAGATAATAGTCATCAATTAGCACAAGAAGAAATTTTCGGACCAGTTGTAGTAGTAGAAAAATTTGAAGATGAAGCTGAAGCGATTAAAATTGCGAATGATTCAGAATACGGTTTAGCGGGTGGTATCTTTACTACTAATATTAACCGTGCATTAAATGTTGCTAAAGCGATGAGAACTGGTCGTATTTGGATTAACACTTATAACCAATTCCCAGCTGGTGCGCCATTCGGTGGATATAAAAAATCTGGTATCGGTCGTGAAATTTATAAAGACGCTATTAAAAACTATCAACAAGTTAAAAATATCTTCATTGATACTAGCAATCAAACAAAAGGATTATACTAAGATAGTTAGTTTATAAATAAAAAATGAATATCATTTAAATTGAATGAGAGCTATCTGCAAAGCTGAGACTTTGCAGGTAGCTCTTTTTATGGGTTTAAAAGATAAGCGTATATGATTTAGTTACAAATTGCACATTGTAAAAGTTTTATTTAGAAATTGATAGATTGAGACTTTTTTTAAATTAAATAAGTTATAATACAATTTAAGTCTTTAAAATCTATATTTTGCAAAAGGGAATATAATGAAAAAATTACAAGTATTATTAATTAGTTTTATAGCATTAGTACTCATCCTTAGTGGTTGTTCTAAACATGATAAGAAACATTCGAGAGACCATGAACCAAAAGAATTAAAAGTAGAATTTGTACCGTCCCAAAATTCAAAAACGTTGAACGCTAAAGTGAAACCGTTACAGCAACAGTTGTCAAAAGAATTAGGCATTCCAGTTAAAGTACATGTGGCAACTAATTATAATGCAATGGTAGAAGCTTTAAGATCAAAGAAAGTGGATGTTGCATTTATTTCACCAGTGTCCTATACAATCGCTCACGATAAAGGTGCTGCAGATGTACTGTTGAAGTCCAAAGGTTATTTAGTAGATGATAAAGGTAATCCAACTAATAAATTAGTCGATTATTATCGCTCACAAATCGTAGTTCGTAAAGACAGTCATTTACATAAGTTAAAGGATTTAAAAGGGACCAAAGTAGGCTTGCAAGACCCAGAATCTACTTCAGGATATATTTATCCAATGGCAAGCTTAAAAAAAGTTAATGTTAATCAGAATGATATCAAAATTGCTCAAATTAAAGGTCATGATCAAGCATTGATAGCCTTGTTAAACGGTGATGTGGATGCTGTAGCTACATATCAAGATGCACGTGCTGATTTAAAGCAAGATTATCCAAAAATATATAAAGACACTAAAGTGATTTATCGCACCGATAAGATACCAAATGATACGATTTCTGTGCGTGGTGATATGAGTAAACAGTGGAAAACGAAAATCAGTAATGCCTTTTTAGATATTAGTAAATCTGAAAAAGGTAAGAAAATACTTACAGATATTTATGGGCATCAAGGCTATGAAAAAGCAAAAGATAGTGACTTTGATACAGTAAGAAAGTATAGAAAACTTGTCGAGGAATAAAAATTTAAGATTAAGGGAGTGGGACAGAATTCTTTTAAAATTCGTCGTCCCACCCCCGCAAGGATGACTAGAACTGAGAAAAGCTTGATTTAAGCGCCTTCTCAGTTCAGTCAGCTACTGCGAATTTGCTAAATAGCATTATTATATTATTTATGTCCCAGACTGTATAAATATATATTGGCAGTAGTTGACTCAATTAAAATACACTTGTAGCAAGCTTCTATTTAATTCAAGTCAAACTTGTTGTCGGGGCAGGACCACGAAATAAATTTTGGAAAATATTATTTCGTAGTCCCGCCCCCAATCTATTTAAAATGACATGTTTTATAAACGATGCCAAATATTAACCATATTATCCTGGAACGACACTTGTATCACTGTGAACTGTAATATCAAAGCCTTCAGGAGATGTAATATGTTCTTCTTTAGCATTTGGTTTATATATATCGAAATGAACTAAGCCATAAGTAGTCTCGTTATCTGTTCTAGCTTGGTTGGATTGCCATACATTAGTAGCGATATGATGATGATATTTTTGAGTAGACATGAACAAAGCTTGTGGGAAATTAGAAATATGTTCTAAACCTATTTGTTCCACATAAAAGTCACGTGCTTGCCCGATATCGTGTGTTTTAAGATGTAAATGTCCAATTTTGCCATCAGCAGGCCAACCGTTCCAACCTTCTTCAGTACGTTGTGCAATTAAATCATCTGCATCTACTGCAAGTGTATCCATTTTTACAAAATTACCATCCCATTGCCAACTTTCATATGGACGATCTTGATATACTTCAATGCCGTTACCTTCTGGGTCATTAAAGTATAACGCTTCACTTACAAGATGATCTCCACCACCTACAGGCACATTTAAACGACTAGCGTGGAATAAAAAGTTTGCTAAATCTGTGCGTGTAGGAAGTAAATAAGCGACATGAAATAAACCGGCTTCTCTAAACCCAGGACGGCGACCATCTTCTAAATATTGTAGTGTTAATGTATGACCATTAGCACCAACATTAAAGATGACATGATTGTCGTCTTGTTCTTTAATTGAAAATCCTAGTATATTTTTATAAAAGTTTGACATTTTATTTAAGTCTTCAACGTTTAATGTAATATTAGTAACTTGTGTTGCTTCAGTAGTGTGAAATGCATTCATAATGTAGTGCCTCCTAAGATGAATAAGTCATCTTTATTTATTATTTATATTAAGTATAATAAATATACTACTAATCATTAAATTAATCAAGGCAGTTGCTTTAAAACTTTAAAAGCATACAAAAAAGCTTTTAGACTAATGTAATAAAGGTGTACTATAAACCTCATTCAAGTCTAAAAGCTAATTCTGTAAAACATTTCAGTTAACTTCAAATTGTAAGCCAACAAATATGAAATAGATTATCCTAAATAAACATCTTGATAATCATCATTTTTCTCTAGAACGTCTTTCGCAAATGGGCAAGATGCGATGATTTTTAAGTTGTTTTCACGTGCATAATTAACGACAGCTTCAACTAATTGTTTTCCTAGACCTTGTCCACCTAATTCATCAGCGACACCAGTATGGTCAATATCGATTTCATTATTATCTACTTGTTTAAACGTAATGACAGCTTGAGCATTTTGTTCATCTTCGCCAACATAAAATTGTTGATTACCTTTTTTGATTTCTTGTGCCATAAAACGTCACTCCTTTAATAATGTCATATTAATATCTATCACTTTTGAAGAAATCTAAAACATTTTAAAATTAAATATTAAACCTCAAATATAATAATAAACATAGATATTGCATTATTACATTATTAAAGATATAGTTAAAAACGAATTTATTACGTTTTGGAGGGTTCTGTGTGAAGAGGATTGGCTATCTCATTATCGTCCTGTGTATTAGTATTGCTTTATCAGCTTGTAGCACAGGGCAATATTCGGATGCGAAAAAGAAAGATGTTTCAACCAATAATAAAATAAATATCTATACTACAGTATTTGCATTTGAAAGTTTCACCAAACAAATAGGTGGCAAATATGTCAATGTGGATACGATTTATCCTCCAGGTGCAGACACCCATTCATATGAACCAACTCAGAGAGATATGATTAATATTGCTAAAAGTGATCTGTTTATATATTCAAGTGACGACTTAGATCCAGTGGCTAAGACGATTACGCAATCAATGACCAACGATGATATGAAATTAGCAGTTGCAGCTGATTTAAATCATCATACATTGCTTGAAGAAGACCATGATCATGAAGATCACGACCAGCATCATAGTCATGAAGAGGAAAGTCACGACCCACATGTTTGGCTCGACCCAGTCCTAGACAAGCATTTTGCAGAAAAAATAAAGAATGATTTAGTTAAAAGAGATCCTCAACACAAAGCATATTATGAACAAAATTTTAAGAAATTGAATCAGGATTTAACAGATTTAGACAATAATTTGAAAACAATTACTAAAAATCCTAAAAGAGAAAAAGTAACTATCTCTCACGATTCATTAGGTTATTTAGCAGAGCGTTATCACTTTCAACAAGAGGGTGTCAGTGGTATGAATAACGAAGAGCCTAGTCAAAAGGATATTCTTGCGCTTATTAAACAAATCAATCAATCGAAGCAACCTTATATCCTTTACGAACAGAATATCACTTCAAAGATAACTGATGTTATTCGTGATGAAACCAATGCAGAACCAGTAAGTTTTAATAATTTGTCTGTGCTATCTAAAGAACAAGCTAACGACAAAGATTTAACTTTCCAATCAATCATGAAAAAGAATATTAAAGCGTTGGATAAAGCATTGAATAAATAAAAAATATCCCCAATCCTTTTATTAGGAGATGGGGATATTTTTATACCAATTTATTCATATCTAATATAGCTCACCGTTGTATTGTAGTATTCTTCGAAACCATGAATACCATCTGCTCCACCTAAACCTGATTCTCTCCAACCAGCATGGTAACCATTAACAACTTCTTCTGCTTCGCAATTAGCGTAAACTTCACCGAATTTTAAACGTTCTGTAGCTTCCATCACTTCTTTTAAATTCTCTGAAAAGATATAAGAAGATAAACCTGCATTTGTATCGTTTGCGGCATCAATTGCTTCATCGAAATCATTATAAGTTGTAATTGCTAGAACAGGGCCAAAAATTTCCTCTTTAAAGGCACTGTCATCTTTTTTTACATTATCAAGAATTGTAGGTTCATAGAAGAAACCAGCGCGATCTAATTTATGACCGCCTAAGACTAAGTCTGCACCATTTTTAATGGCTTCTTGCACTTTGTTATCAATACTGTCCAATTGAGTTTGATTGATAATAGCACCATAGTCGGTATTGTCGTCTAATGGGTCCCCGACTTGTAAGTCGCTCATACGTTGTTTAGCCTTGCTCACAAAGTCATCATGAACATCTTCGTGAACAAAGATACGTTCTGGACAAGTACATACCTGACCAGCATTATTTATTCGTGCTGTGACAATGTAGTCCACTGCTTTGTCTAGGTTTGCATGAGGTGTAACCAAGACAGGCGCGTTACCACCTAATTCAAGGTTCACTTTTTTTACTGTATCTGCTGCATTTTTATAAACGGCTTTACCAGCACGCATACTTCCTGTTAAAGAAATGAGTTGTACATCTTTATGTGTGGCTAATTGTGTGCCAACTGTTTCGCCAGTACCAGGCACAATTTGAACTAGACCGGCTGGAATCGTTGAGGCGCGGAATAGCTCAGCCAATCTTAACGTTAATAATGTTGTTTCTTCACTTGGTTTAATGACGATTGAGCATCCCGTTACTAGTGCTGGAATCACTTTACGCATCAAGACCATAATTGGTGCATTCCATGGGACGATACCTGCAGTTACACCAATTGGCTTTTTAATTAATTGAATCATTTCATGAGATACACTATTTTGTAGTACTTCGCCTTTATTACGCATACTTAAACTTGTCATATAATCAATAAATTGCACAGCTTTATCGATTTCACCTTCAGCTTGTGCTAATGTTTTACCTTGTTCTTTAACATACAATTTGGCAAGTTCATCTTTGTTTTGCTCTAATAAAGGAATTAATAATTTAACATGCTCTGCACGTGTTGGTGCTGGTACTTTTTCCCATTCAAGTTGTGCATGTTTAGATTTTTCGATTGCCTCGTTAACTTCTTCCTCAGTTGCGAAAGTAATGGTATCAAATGCTTCTCCTGTAGCAGGATTGATGACTTCCATCGTGTCATTAGATTTACTCTCTACAAATTCATTGTTTATAAATAATTGATTGGTCATTTGAGACACCTCCATTGTTTGTATTCCCTGTAACAACCGTTTCCATGCTTATTTCATTTTGAAAAAAGATAGAAATAAATAGATATTGAAATTATAATAGAGCTAACATATTGACGATTAATTGAAACGCGTGTACAATTTATCTCGAAATCAAAATAAATTAAAGGTGGTGAGTAAATGGATCGCACAGAACATTCATTAAAAGCATTTATTGGTCTAAATAGAGCATTAGATACATTAGAAAAAATCGTGCAACAAGATGTGAAGAATTACGGGCTCAACGTGACGGAATTTGCAGTGTTAGAGTTACTCTATAGTAAAGGTCCACAACCTATTCAACGTATTAGAGATAGGGTGCTCATCGCGAGTAGTAGTATTTCATACGTTGTGAGCCAATTAGAAGACAAAGGTTGGATTACACGTGATAAAGATCCATTAGATAAGCGTGTATATAACGCAACACTTACTGACAAAGGTCAACAATTTATGGCAGATATATTTCCACAACATGCCTCAACGTTGGAACAAGCCTTCTCAGTTCTATCAGAAGAAGAATTGATAACGATTCAACAAGCATTCAAAAAATTAAGTGCACAATCTACTGAAGTGTAAATCGGTGCACTTTTATTTATAACGAAATTTATATCGAAATCGAAATAAATGGAGGTTTTTAATATGGCTAAACATGATTTATTAGGTATTCATCATGTAACTGCAATTACAGATGATGCTGAACGTAACTATAAATTTTTTACCGAAGTACTAGGTATGAGACTAGTTAAAAAAACAGTAAACCAAGATGATATTCAAACGTATCATACATTTTTTGCAGATGATGAGGGGACAGCTGGTACAGATATGACATTCTTTGATTTTCCTGGCATTCCTCAAGGACGTAAAGGTACCAATTCGATTACTAAACCATCGTTTCGTGTTCCGAGTGATGAAGCATTGACATACTATATGAAGCGTTTTGATGCATTTGGTATAAAACATGATGGTATTCAAGATGTGCTAGGTAAGAAGGTATTGCCTTTTCAAGAGGAGGATGGACAAGACTATCAATTAGTATCTGATGAAGGCAATAGCGGTGTCTCACCAGGTAAACCATGGAAGAATGGTCCGGTTCCAGAGGATAAAGCAATTTATGGCTTAGGACCAATCGAAATTACGGTTAGTTACTTCGAGGATTTCAAACAATTGTTGGAAAATGTATATGGAATGCGAACAATTATGAATGAAGAAGATGTAGCATTGCTTGAAGTCGGTGAAGGTGGCAATGGTGGTCAAGTTATTTTAAGAAAGGATTCAGAGAGACCAGTTGCCGTACAAGGATATGGTGAAGTTCATCATGCATCATTTAGAGTGAAAGATCATGAGGCCATTAAACACTGGATACAGAAATATCAAGAACTAGGCATACCAAACTCCGGTTTAGTCGATCGTTTTTATTTTGAAGCATTGTATGCACGAATCGGTCATATTTTGTTAGAAATTTCAACTGATGGACCTGGTTTTATGGGTGATGAACCCTATGAAACGCTAGGCGAGAAATTATCACTTCCACCATTTTTAGAGGAACAAAGAGAAGCGATTGAAGCGCAAGTTCGTCTGTTTGATACAACTGGAAAAAGTTATAAATAGGGAGGTATTGAATTTATGGAACCAATTACACACATTCATCATATTTCAGCGATTGTAGGAGATGCTCAAGAAACGTATGATTTCTATACAAATGTATTAAATTTATCTTTGATTAAACAAACAGTAAATTATGATGATACAAAAACATATCACTTATATTTCTCAAATGACAGAGCGCAACATGATATGGTACTTACTTTCTTTAATTGGCCAAATCAATATAGAGGTCGTATCGGTTCAGGTCAGGTTGGACGATTAGCGTTTAGAATACCGAAAGATAGCATGTCACATTAGGAAATGAAATTAAATGCGAATGGGATTCAAACACGTCAAACTGATTCATTCAATCAAACAACGTTAGAATTTGAGGACATTCACGGATTAACACTAGCGATGGTTGAAAGTGATGAAGAACGTGTTAACAATGACATCATAGGATTTCATGGCGTAACAATGCTATCAGGTAATCCTCAAGCTACGGAAGCATTGTTGCAAAATGATTTAGGGTTAGAATATATTCAAGAAACAGATGACAATGTGCACTATCAAACGAGTGGTAGCGTGCATCATCAAATTATTGGGAAAAAGTTTGTAAACCCACAACCTGTACGTTGGGGTGGTGGCATCTTCCATCATATTGCATGGTCAGTACCAAATGATGAGGTACATGTACAATGGCGTGATTATCTTCATAATAAAGGTTTGCATGTAACAGATGTGAAAGAACGATTCTATTTTCATGCGGTTTACATGAAAGAACCTGGCAATTTAATATTTGAATTTGCAACTGCAGGACCTGGATTCACGATTGATGAAAGCGTCGATGATTTAGGTAGACAACTACAGTTACCGCCATTTTACGAGGAAAGAAGATATGAAATAGAAGGTCATTTAATGCCAATAAAATTAAATGAGTACTAAGGAGAGGTGAGACAAATGGAACATATTTATAGACCAGGTAAGGATAACGCACCTACGTTAATTTTGTTACATGGAACTGGTGGGGATGAAACAGATCTTATTCCACTTGGAACAGCTTTAAATCCTAACTATAACTTGTTAAGTATTCGTGGAGAAGTCAATGAAAATGGTATGAATCGTTATTTCAAACGTCTTGCAGAAGGCGTATACGATGAGAAAGATTTAGAATATCGAGGTCAACGGTTGCTTGGTTTTATTTATGAAGCGGCTGAACAGTATCAATTTGATTTGAAACGAACGGCTTTAGTTGGTTTCTCTAATGGATCAAATATTGCGATTAACTTAATGTTACGTGACAAAGCACCGTTTAAAAAAGCATTACTATTTGCCCCACTTTATCCAATAGACGCTTCAACAAGCAAAGATATGAGTGATGTAGACGTTCTATTATCAATGGGAAAAAATGATCCAATCGTATCTATTGATCAAAGTGAACATGTCATTAACTTATTTAAACATCAGGGTGCACAGGTTACAGAAGTATGGGTCAATAGTCATGAAATTACACAAGCTGGATTACAGAAAGGTCAAGAAATACTGAATTCATAATGGAAAAGGACTCAAAGATGTATGGTTCGCATCTTTGGGTCCATTTTAATGTATCCTAATTTATTTAGAGAATACTAAGTGTTTAAACCCTTGGTATAAAATTGGGATAAGTAGTATGAAGCCAAATAATCCCATGATTGGGAAGACTTTTCCAATTAAAGAAATGAAACCGATAAATGTACATATAAACGTGATGATAGCCATTATAATGATGAGTACAAAGTACCCTTTGGAAAATGGCTCTGTAAATCTGGAAGCAAATGCATACATAAGACCTACAATCGTATTATAGATAACAAGAACCATTATAATCGACATCACTGTACCTAATAATGGTGAAATGTGACTTGCGAGTAATAGGGTCGGCAATGCGACAGATTGAATATGTTCAAATTCTGTAACAAGGCCCAAATTAATCATTAATAACAGTAATGTGATAATGATGCCACCAAGTAGGCCACCCCATAAGCCAGACTGACGATGCTGCATGCGACCGCCCATGACACTTAAAAAACTAAATGCGGCTGCAATTTGTAGGCTTGCATAATTTAACCCATCAAACCACCAACCAAGTGATAGAGATTGATGCTGTTTGTTGAAACGATTGGCCGCACTAAAATTTAAATCTCCTGTTATAAAATAATAGATAGCGATAATAGAAACAACAATGACTAAGAACGGTGTAACCATACCTAATACCGTAATCAGACGTTCAAATTTAAGAAATAGCGTCATAAGAATGACTAACACTAGAATTAATGAACTCAACCAATAAGGTAATCCGAAACTTTCATGTATAGTTGACGCACCACCCGCAGTCATAATCATCGCTAAGGAGAATAAGAATAGAGTTAAGATAATATCAAAGATACGTGCAATGATTGGATGTAAATAATATCGAATAGACTCAGAATGGTTATGAGATTGAATGACAAAGCCAGTGTTTAATACGAAAACGCCTGCTAGCGTTATAATCAAACCGGTAACAATAATGCCAGAGATGCTATAGATACCGTTACTTGTGAAGAACTGAAATATTTCTTGACCAGTAGCAAAACCAGCACCAACGACAACACCAACAAATGCGAAAGCTACCATGATACTCTCTTTAAAAAGTTGCACAATTAAAATTTCCTTTCAAATCATTTCTAAATTTATATATTTAAACGCAATTACTTATTTTAGATGAAAATATACTAGAAATAAATAGGAAAGTTTACTCGAAGTGAACATTGTATGTCCGAAAAAGGCATTAACAGGTTGTTTATAAAATAATAATGCAGGCTTAATCAAAGTTTGATAGTATTACACAGTATTAAAAAAATTGAATCTTATTGAGGAAGGTGTAGGTATGTCATTAGATTTACCTGTCATGTTAATCATTGTCTTATTTTTAGCATTAGGCATATTTAGTCAATGGTTAGCGACACAGATTAAATGGCCATCAATTGTAGTCATGTCGATTGTGGGCTTATTGATTGGACCGATATTGGGACTAGTTAACCCTCAAGAAACATTGGGAGCCGAAGTGTTTAGTCCGATTGTATCTTTAGCTGTAGCTGTCATTTTATTCGAAGGAAGTAGTAATTTAGACTTTCGTGAATTAAGAGGCATTTCTAAAGCGGTCATTCGAATTATTACTGTTGGCGCAGCTATATCATGGGTGCTCGGTGCGATTGCATTACATAAAATTTTAGATTTTCCAATCTCTGTTGCGGTTGTGATGGGCGGATTATTCTTGATTACAGGCCCAACCGTCATTCAGCCACTTCTTAAGCAAGCAAAGGTGCGTAAGAGTGTTGACTCTATTTTAAGATGGGAAAGTATCATATTAGATCCAATAGGACCGATACTCGCATTAACTGCGTTTTATGTTTATCAAATATTTGAACAAGGCTTTGGCGTTCAAATTATTTTAATCTTTATTTTGAAAATGGTTATAACAGCCGTAATTGGATTCGGGGCATCATTCATTTTCAATTGGTTAATCCAACGTGATTTTATTCCGCAAAATTTGATGCCATCGATTCAGTTAGTCTTTATTTTATTAGTCTTTAGTATTTGTGACCAAATATTACAAGAATCAGGATTATTAGCCGTTACAATTTTCGGCTTAATGATGGCACGTTATAAGAGACATGATTTAATTTACAAGGAGTCAGATCATTTCATTGAAAATGCATCATCTATTCTTGTATCCACCGTCTTTATTTTAATCACTTCGTCATTAACGTCATCTGTATTGATGGATGTCTTGTCATGGCAATTAGTGATTTTTGCGATTGCAATGATTGTATTGGTACGTCCAATCTCTGTTTTATTATCAACAATAGGTACAGAAATCACGAAAAGAGAACACGCTATTGTTGCAATGATGGCACCTCGAGGAATTGTCGTTTTAACTGTGGCACAATTCTTTGGAGGATTATTCATGGATGATAATGTGAAAATGGCAAGTTATATCACGCCAGTGACGTTTGGACTAGTGTTTATTACGGTTGTCATTTACGGCTTTAGCTTTACGCCATTGAGTAAGTTGCTAGGTCTTGCTAGTACGGAACCACCAGGTGTCATTATAGTAGGAGAGAGTGAATTTTCATTCCATCTTGGTACGAAACTGCATGAACATGATATTCCTATAATGGTATTTAATTTGTTTGAGAATACGTCGGAGAAGGCAGAAGAACTTGGCTTTGAAGTGTTTAAGGGAAATTTATTATCAAGTAGTGATCGAATATATGCGGATTTAATTCGTTATAATAAATGTCTATTAATGACTAAGTCGTTTATTTTTAATAGTTTAGCGTTTAATGAATTGGTACCAGAGTTTGGATTGAATAATGTAAGTATGATGCCAGTGTCATTTACTGATGAACAGGCACGTAATAACTTAAATGGTCCATTACGTAATCATATTTTATTTGATGAATCACACAGTCCAAGATGGTTTGATAATACGATAAGTAATAAGAATATTGTGGAGGTACTTGCAGAGGAATACGACACAATTACTGATCATGATATGATTATTTATCACATTGACGATAGCAGTGTTGTTTCATTTAATAAAAGTACTAAACCTATACCACAATATGATCAAGGCACATACGGCATCTTAAGAGATGTGTATTAGAAAAGTAATATATAAATGGCACTTTCTATTTCAGTGATTTAGAAAGTGCCATTTTTTTATATGTGTGTATAAATTGATTCAAGTGTTAATTTAAGTATCTATCATGCATTAATAATTTTAAGATGCGGATTTGTTCTTGGAGTACTTTACCGTCATTGGTATCTCTAATTTTTTTACGTTGTAATTCTTCGTCTACAACACGACGTACTGATAATTCATCTGCACCATCTGATAGTACTTTATCTCTTGAATCAAAATGTTGATGTGCGACTAATTGCATGCCAAATGAATTGTAAAGTAATGTATAACCCGCAATACCTGTCGTTTTTTGATATGCTTTTGAGAATCCACCATCGATAACTAACATTTTACCATCTGCTTTAATAGGGTCTTCGCCATCTATTTCTTTAACAGGTGTATGTCCATTAATAATTCTTCCTTCATCTGGATTGAGACCGAAGTCTTTTAACATTTTGCGAATCATATCAACATCTTCTCGTAGATAATAATATGGATTCTTAGGTTCTTTATGAGATGCTTTATCTTCAATAAAGTAACGTTCAAATGTTGTCATCGCTCTTTTTCCAAAAAGTGAACTATATTTACCAGTCCATAAATACCACACTAAATCTGTTGATAGATCATCAGTGATTTCTTTGTAGTCATATGCATAACGTACATGTCTTTCAAATACGTCTAATAGGTCACGTCCTTTATGTTGTTCACCTTCAATTTCGAATGATTCCATTTCTCCATTCTCATCAACAGGGATACAACCATGAATAAGAAGGTTGCCATTATATGGAAGGTAAAGTTTCCCTTTCTTCATCAAGAACGACATGTGACGTTTCAATTTCTCAGATTGTTGGAAAGAAAGTAGGAGTTTATTCATAACTTCTTCTTCCTCAGGTAGTAATTTACCAGGATCTTGTGGGTCCACAGTACTGAAACATGTATCTTTTAAAGGATATGTTTTACCGTAAATCGTGATTTCATTCGTATCATAGTTGACCTTTTCCAAGACTAAACGGTCTTCCATTTCAAAGGTAGAACGACGCTTGATAATTGGCATTTCTAGTTTGAATTGAATCATCGCAATGGCTTGATGAATCTTAGTGATTTGACTTTCTTCAAGTTTAGATAGTCCAACTGGTTTATCAGGACGTTTCTTAGGTTTGAATGCAGGGTTCTCGCCATTATAATGTTCTTCGGCAAGTGTTAATAACGGGCGTAAATTAATTCCGTAAGCATCTTCGATGATGTCTAAATTATCGTATCGTGCACATATGCGAAGTAGGTTAGCTAAACAAGCTTTAGAACCTGCATATGCACCTATCCATAAGACATCGTGGTTTCCCCACTGAATATCCACAGAGTGATAATTGATTAACGTATCCATAATCTTATCTGGTTGAGGACCACGGTCGTATATATCACCAACTACATGAAGATGATCAACAACTAGACGTTGGATACTATAAGATAAACCAATAATTAAGTCGTCAGATTGTTCTAACTCGATAATTTGATTTACTAGTGTTTCATAGTATGATTTTTTATTGTTGAATTCGTTATTTTTATAAAGTAACTCTTCAACGATATATGTATATTCTTTAGGTAACGCTTTACGTAATTTTGAGCGTGTATATTTTGATGAACAATAAGTAATTAAATCAATTAATTGTTCAATTGTAGTAATATACCAAACATTTAATTTTCCCTTCGAATCGAAGTTATTTTTCACAAGTTTTAATTTTTCTTCAGGGTAATAGACGAGGGCAGCTAAGTCATCGATTTCTTTTTGGGATAATGTCTTTGCATAAAGGTCGTTTATTTTTGAACGAACATTACCAGACCCATTACGTAATACATGTTGGAACGATTCATATTCACCATGAAGGTCACTGACAAAGTGTTCAGTACCTTTTGGTAATTCTAGAATAGACTCTAAATTGACAATTTCTGTTGCTAACTTCTCAGGACTATCAAATTGTTGTGATAATAAATCTAAATATTTCTCTCGTAATTCACTTTCAGTCGTTTGTGTCATCTAATTTCACTCCTGTTTGGAATTGATATTCATATGGGTAGATATGTCATAAAACCGCTTACATTAATTATCTTTAAAAAACACTACTTTTTCAATGGTGATGCTTAAAATGTCAGAATTAATTCTAAAATACTACTATTTAATAAAAAAACCTCAGTCACCAATGAATTCTGAGGCTTTCACGTATTACTTGACGCGGTTTCTATTTTTAAAGAATATTCTATAAAGCACGTAAAGAACTGCAAGAATAATAATCACGTACATAATGTATGAGTATATGTGTAAACCAGCCATTAAGGCATCGAAACTACCACTTAGCATACGGCCTAATAGGATTAGGGCAAAGTTCCAAATCGTCGTACCTAATAATGATAAGACGACGAACGTAACGACATTCATTTTATTAATACCAGCTGGGATTGTGATGAGTACACGTAATACTGGGATAAAGCGACATAGCAGTACAGCCCATGCACCATAACGTTTAAACCAGTCATTTGCGCGCCTCACATCTTTACCTTTAAGTTTAAACCATTTACCATGTTTATCTACAAAACGATAAATACTTTCTTCGTTAATTAAACGGCATAAATAATATAGGATTAATAATCCAATAAATGATGCGATTGTTGATATAAGGAATAAAATCGGTATTGATAAACCTGACTTAACTGACATTAAACCAGCAAAGGTAAGAATGATTTCAGAAGGGACAACAGGTAAAACATTCTCTAATAAGATGAGAATAAAGATTGCTGTATAACCCCACTTACTTATAAAATCAGTGATTAATTGTTCCATTTATTTATAAGAACTCCTTTTATTAAAAGCTTTATTTGTGAAATTAAAAATTCATAGTAAATTTATTATAATAAAATTTACTATGAATTGCTTGTATAAACCTATGTGTATTTTTATTTTAGAGCTTTTAAATAAGAATGATACAACTTAAATGCTTCTTCATCGTCTTCGATACCATAAACATTCATACGACCATCTTTAAATAAGGTAAGTTCATAATCGTCATCTTTAATTAATTTTGCGAAAGAAGTGGACTTTACAATTTCACCGGGAAGGTGATGTGCATGCTCAAATATGCTTGACTGATATCTAAAGAGATACGTACGTCCACATAAGCTTTCAATATGCTGTTGGTGTTTCGTTTCTAAGAGTGAGTAGTTTTGATTCGTACATACCTCACAGGCGTGATCTTTCAATATATCGACGTTCATCGCTTTATAATCGATATGCCACGTATCAATAGTGATTAATTTTTTTGAAAAGCCTTCCCCAGATAGGTAACGAAGTACTTCTGCAACTTCATAACTTGCTACTTGCGTAATAATAGTCGGTAGTACGCCATTAATCGCACAACTTTCGCCACTTGATGGCATTTGTTTTAATAGGCATTTTAGACATGGCCCTTTGAAATCAATGCCATAAACCGTTCCTTTATTGCCGACAGCAGCACCATATACCCAAGGAATTTGATGTTTGTGACACACTTCATTGATGAGATAACGAATTTTAAAATGATCCATTCCATCGATAACGATATCTGGTTTAACTTCATCTAATATATCTTCAATATTGTTTGAAGTTATTTCTTGATAATATGTTTGTACGTCTACATGATGATTGATACGTGCAATATGTTCTTTTATTGCGTGGACTTTTGGTACCATATTTAGTGCGTCATCTTCAGTATAAAACGCTTGTCGATGTAGATTAGACGTTTCAACAATATCCATATCAACAATTGTGATTTGATGTGCCCCCATACGAGCAAGTAGCTCGGCAACATGACTACCTAATGCACCGGCTCCTAAGATAAGCAACTTTGCATTAGAGAGGGCATGCTGTCCTTGTTCACCAAAAGGAGAAAATCTCATTTGACGATTGTAACGTTGCATTATAAGAATCCTAAACCTTCAGTTGGGCTTGATGCTTGCGCAGTATATTTAACTGGGATTCGTCCTGCTTCATAAGACAAGCGACCAGCATGAATACCTAATTTCATTGCTTCTGCCATCTTCACAGGATCTTTCGCACCTGATACAGCTGTATTGAGTAGAATACCGTCAGCCCCTAATTCCATCGCATGACATGCATCTTTCGGAGAACCAATACCAGCATCAACGATAACTGGCACATTTGAGTTTTTAATAATGTAACTTAAATTAAGTTGGTTGTTTATGCCGCGACCTGTACCGATTGGTGAAGCTAATGGCATAACGGCATGTACACCTAAATCTTCTAAACGTTTAGCTAACACAACGTCGTTAGAAATATATGGACAAACAATGTAGCCACGTTCTAGCAATACTTTGCAAGCTTCATATGTTTCAAACGGATCAGGTAATAATGTTTCATCATCTCCGATAACTTCAACTTTAATCATGTCACAAACACCGGCATGTTTAGCGATTTCTGCGATGCGAATGGCTTCTTCAGCAGTTTTTGCGCCAGCAGTATTTGGAAAAGTGATAAAGTCTTTTAGATTAATATTTGCGAGTGGATTAGGTAAATTCTTGTCATACAAATTCATACGTCTTACTGCGAAAGTAAGTACATTTGTTTCTGAAGCTTTAATCGCTTCTGTTTGTACGTCTTCATTTTCAAACTTTCCTGTACCTAGTAATAAACGAGATTGTAATTCTAAATTTCCAATTTTAAACATTTTATCCGCCTCCAACAAATTCTAATAATTCTAATTGATCATCTTCACGTACTGTGTGTTGATGATAATCTTCTTGTTTAATTAATGTTTTATTATGTTCAACAATGACACGTTCTGGGTCTAATTCTAAAGAGACAAGCACTTGATGAATGGATTGCTCAGTATCGAACGTGAATGCATCGCCATTAATAATGCATTTCATGATTTAACCTCCTTGAGACATTGAAAGATTCATAGCGAGTTGGTTTGACTCCAGTTAATAGCCAGTTTGCGATGTCACGACCAATAACAGGGGACAATAAAATACCGTTCCGATAATGGCCGGTAATGACATATAAACCATCGTCAACCCGGTCCATAATTGGTAATTCGCCGTCCGTATATGGACGTACGCCAGACCACTGTTTAATGATATGTGCGTTTGCAAGTTCAGGTATACGTTCTGTCGCATAGTGTTCTAACCATGAGACGCCTTGTTCCGTATTACCCACAGAATAATTATCAAATTCGCTAGTAGCACCAATTAAGTAACGATTAGGCGCTTTCGGAACTATATAGCATCCATTAGTCATGAATACTGTTTGTTTTAAATTTAAATGGTCATGTTCCATGAGAAGAACTTCGCCCTTAACGCCGACAACCACACGAGGCAATTGATATTGTTTTAATAATTGAGATGACCATGCACCACTTGCCACTATGACTTTCTTCGCATATAAATCACCTTGAGATGAAACGATTTGATAGTAACCATTCTGCCGAATAATATCTGTTACATTTGTATTGAAGTAGCGCGAAATACGACGCTGTTGTAAGGATTTAAATAACGCTTTCGTATAATGATTTGCATTGATTTGTCCATCATTTGGAATGTAGATTGCCATTTCAGATGCAGTGACATTTCCTTCAGTTAAATCTGCTAATTCATCCTCTGAAAGTTCAACCACATCGTTATCGAGTGCATGTAAAAATTGAAATTGTGAACGTAAATGCGCCACATCATCAATTTGATTTGCGATTTTAATCAATCCTGATGCTTGATATTGAATATCTATTCCAGTTTCATCTTGGAGTGTTTCGCATAATTCAGGAAAACATTCACGTGACTCTAGAGCGAGACGAAATAAGTCGCTGTCTTCTGTAAATTCATTTTGTGCACCTAACATGCCTCCAGCTTTATATGAAGCATGTTTACCAGGTATATCACGGTCGACAATTGCAATGTCGAGTTGCGTATGACTGAGGTGTCTCGCAATGGACATTCCGATAACACCAGAACCAACAATAAGTACGTCATGCATCTTTCAACCACTCCTTTCGTAAATGTTGAATTTGTTGTAAAGATGCGCTCATAAAATAAGAAATTGCACAAATTCCTGCAAAGCCATTTGGAAGCCGTTGTATCGTATCTTCAGTAATACCTCCTATGGCATAGACTGGAATCGGAACTTGTAACACGGCTTTGATTTCAGACATTGATCTAGGTTGCTGATTTGGCTTAGAAGCCGTGGTAAATATATGACCATAAAAGACATAATCTAATTGATGTTGATAAGCTTGTTTCACCGAGTTAATAGTATGTGTCGACATGCTTACTTCAACATCAGGATGTTGCGCTTTATAATCAAACGCTAGTGTGTCCATTTCTCGACAGTGCAAGCGTTTAAGTGTCAAGGATTCTAATAAGTCAACATCGCTATGGATAATAATTTTGTCTTTAGGGAAACCAGCAGCGATTAATTTTTCTAAAAAGGAAAATAAATCATCACTAGACATAGGCGTACGAAATAGTAAACCATCGATGCCTTTACTAATTTCAATGAAGTGTTGTAAGTCTGCTTCTGTTAAATGTTTATAAGTTGTTATCGCAATAAAGATGTCTATCACCCCTAATAAATGAAAAAACGCTATCTCCTTCGTAGGAAATAGCGTTAGTCTCTATGTAACGATATGTGTAAGCCACTTTCCTACGCCAGTACAAACTGGATCAGGTTCCAGGAATTATAAAGTTCTTTCTTTACTCTCAGCCTTAAACAAAGGCACTTCCAGTGGATAAATTATCTATTTAATTTTAAATAATAATAAGTCGCGTTTCATTTCAAGTTCATTCTACAATTTTTTTAAATGGAGTTCAAATTTTAATGAATATTGAGATTGCAAAGCGTAAATACGAATTTAGTGAATAAAGTAACCAACGATGTACAATTTAATAAAAGAACTTTTAATTAAGATATTGAAAACGATTTCAAAAACTGGTAATATTATTAAAAATAAATGCTGAAACCCTATGATGGTAAGGGGTTTAAGGGAGTTATTTTTACAAATAGGGAGTCTCGTGATTATATTAGACAACATATTTAGAATCAACAAATTAAAGGAAGTAGGAAAAAGAGGATATGGTACAAAGACAAAAGAAAAGTAGTGTTCGTTGGTTTTTCGCATTAGCATTTTTTATCATAGGTGTTATTGCCTACATGGATAGATCTAACATCTCATATATTGCCCCACAAATGATGGAAGATTTACATATGACAAAACAACAATTTGGTCTATTAGCTTCATTCTTCTCATTAGGTTACGCGTTAATGCAAGTACCTTCTGGTATGTTAGCTGAGAAATTTGGACCTCGTAAGATGATTACAATCGCTTTAGTATGGTGGAGTGCTTTCACTATCTTTACAGGTATGATTAAACATCACGGTTTATTATATTTAGTGCGTTTCTTATTCGGTATTGGTGAAGCACCAATGTATCCATCAAACGCTGTGTTTAATGCAAACTGGTTCTCTAAAGATGAGAAAGGTAGAGCATCAAGTATGTTACTTGCTGGTTCTTACTTTGGACCTGTATTGGCACCTGTCATTACGATCGCTATTGTAAACGCGTTCAATTGGCAAGCTGTATTTTACATCTTCGGTGCTGTAGGTATCTTAATTGCAATATTATGGGGAATCATTGCGAAAGACTTACCAGAACAACATCGTATGGTAAATGACGCTGAGAAACATTTCATTATGGAGAATCGTGACCTTGTTCAAACAAGTAAATCACTACCACCTTGGAATCAATTCTTCCGTCGTGTAAGTTTCTATGCGATTGCAGGTCAATACTTTGTAGTACAATTCGTTATTTCATTATTCTTAATTTGGTTACCAACTTATTTAACTGAGCAATATCATGTTGAATTTAAAGACATGACAATTAGTTCATTACCTTGGTTTATCATGTTTATTTTAATTTTATCTGCTGGTGCGATTTCAGATAAAATTTTACGTAGCGGACAATCAAGATTCGTTTCAAGAGGTTTAATTGCCATTGTTGGTTTCATCGTGTTCGCAGTTTCAATTTTCTTTGCAGTACATACTGAGAATTTATACGTAACGATTTTCTGGTTATCACTTGGTTTAGGTGGTATGGGTGTATCAATGGGTATGAGCTGGGCAGCAGCGAATGACATTGGTAGAAACTTTGCCGGTACAGTATCTGGTTGGATGAACTTATGGGGTAACATTGGTGCATTATTAAGTCCGTTCTTAGCTGGTGCGTTGGTTGCATCACTTGGTTGGACAATGACTTTCCAATTATTAATTATTCCAGCAGTCATCGCAGCAATTTTATGGTTGTTTGTATCACCAGACAAACCATTGATTAAAGATGAAAGTCGTGAATTAAAATAATTTCATAGAAGCTAGGACATCATTCCTAGAATCTAGCCAGTAAGTGGGTTTTAATTAATTCATTTACTGGCTTATTTAATTACATTACTTGCTAAGTGCTTTGGAACTTAGATTCACTAAATGTCTATTTGGACGAATTATAATAAAATGTGATTAAAGCTTAAAGTCACATTAGTGTTTTATGTATGAGTGAAAATGGTAAGATAATATTAAATTAATCACAAAATTGAGGGTGAAATGTATGATTATTATTAATGCCAAACTTAAAGTAAGTGAAGAACATCGTGAAGCATATTTAGATTTAATGACGAACTTAGTTAAACATGCAAGTGAAGAGGAAGGAAATACATTTTATAGCCACTATGAAGATGTAGCTGAACGTAATACATTCGTAGTTGTAGAGAACTATAAAGATCAAGATGCGGTTGAAGCACATAACCATTCAGAACATTTTAAAGTGTTTAGCGAAAATATCGGCAAATATATTACAGAAAAACCAGTCATTGATGTTGCGGAAGCCAAATAATTAAAGAAATTTTCATAATAATATACATTACTAAGGTAGGATTTGAAATCTATGTCACAGATATGATTTCAATCCTACCTTTTTTGTAAATTAGACAACGGTCATCATATAACTTAATAAAAAGTGTTATCATTGAATATGTATGTTTTATAGAAAGGAAAGATAACATTGGGAAATGTTTTAAAATCACTTATCACATTTGACACAAGTAAAGTTGACCCGATGAAGGGTGTCAGACAAGGCTTGTTATTAATTTTCCCAGCACTATTAGGTTATTTCCTAGGCAATTTCGCATTAGGATTGTTTGTATCGACTGGGACGTTGGCGCATATCTATGTGTTCAAGAGTTCACCTCGCTCAATGATTAGAACTGTTATCTTATGCTCATTGTCATTTGCAGTATGTATGATACTGGGCACACTTACGGTTACTGAGCCGATATTATATGGCGTAACATTATTATTAGTTACAGTCATCCCATATTACATCTTCAGTGCATTGAAGATTGCAGGACCATCTTCAACATTCTTTCTTGTAACGTTTTGTTTACCAAGTAACTTGCCAATAGCACCAAATGAAGCGTTATACCGTGGTTTAGCAATTCTTGTTGGTGGTGCGATTGCTACATTAGTAGTCATCTTGACAATACTTTTCCAAAAACAAAAAATCGAAAATAGAGCGATTAATTTGGACTTTAACATGATTAAAGAATTAATGCACAATTATAATGATGTCGATAAATTTAAAGAGAGTGCAAAAACAGCGGTAACACAGTTCAAAAATTCAGATGAATTGTTAATCACTGCAACGGCTGGAGTGAACCAGAAATTGAGTCCGCGTTTCCAAAGACTGTTATTACTCCACACATCAGCACAGGGGTTATATTCAGAGTTATTGGAACTGCATGAAAAAGGTATTCGCCCTATACCAGACGAATTAGTTGAAATGATGGATGTTGCGATACGTAATGCATATCGAACAACAGCCTCTCGTGAAAAGTGGACAAAAGAAGTTCATGTAGATGAAGCGTTTGATGATTTATTACAATATATCTTGAAAATTGATGAAATTACGAACTTAGATTCAAGTCAAATTGAACATGAAGCAAGTGTTCGTAAACCGTTATATAGTCAACGTATCATTCATAATTTAACATTAGATTCGATTGTATTTCGAAATACATTAATTTACGCCGTCATTATGGCAGTAGCAATCTTTATTTCATTAGCCTTTAATATCCAAAAATCTTACTGGATACCATTAACAGCACATACAGTCTTATTAGGCATGACAACTCGACGTATGTTAGACCGTTCTGTTGCTCGTGGACTAGGTACTATCTTAGGAACACTTGTCTTATCAGCCATATTGTATTTCAATCCACACTTAATCATTGCCGTTATCATAATGGGTATTGCAGCGATGGTCACTGAAACATTTGTAGGTTCAAACTATGCGTTCGCAGTTATATTTATCACGATCCAAGTTATATTATTAAATGGTTTAGCATCAGATAACCTTTCAATCTCAATTGCCTATACACGTATCTTTGATGTATTAATCGGTATAGCAATTGCAGTTGTTGGAATTCTTCTTATTAACCGTCAAACAGCGTCTGCCATGTTACCACGAACGATTGCAGAAGTGGTTCGTAAGGAAGCGGTCATCTTCCAATATTTATTCTCAGAGAATCACTACCAAGATGATTTACGTGAAAGAGATGAAAGTTTAGCACTTTCAGTGAAAATGAGTAACATGATTCAAATCAACAATTCAGCAAGTGATGAATTGTTCTCTAATCAAGAAGTAATTCGTTATTATTATCCAAGTATATTTGCCTTGGAAGAGATTAACTTTATGTTAATGCGTGTGATGCAAGATCATCAACGTCAACGTATTTTAGATCAGCAAATGGGAGAATACCTAGTTACTTTTGAAAATTTAGCGAAACATTTCGAACTTCAAAGCCGACTTGAAATTAATGAACTCTTCGACTTACCTCAATATAATTACATTAAATCGGCATTAATGAGACTACAAAATAATTGTGTGCATACACGTAAAGATATAGATGATGTTGAAAATGGTGTGGCGATTAAAGCATAGTCCAATAAGCAAGTTTCACTCTAAACGATAGTGGTAAAGCAAACTATCAAGTTAAAAAGGAGTTTGATAGGATGCCTTGGACGATGGATGATTATCCGAACACGTGGAAGAACTTCGATGAATTAGAACGTAAGAAAGCAATTGATATTGGTAATGCTATGTTAAAAGATGGTTATAAAGAAGGGGATGTTATACCGATTGCTACACAGCAAGCTAAAGATTGGTATAAAGATGCGACGAAAGATGAGCTAGATGAATTAAAACATAAACACATTACCCAACACCAAAAAGATCAATCTGCAAATCCAAAACTAAATGACGAAAATGTACATGTCTATTTCGAAGATGATGAATGGAAAGTGAAAACAGAAGGTGCGAAACAAGCGTCTGATACGTTTGAGATGAAAGCAGAGGCCACTAAACGCGCACAAGACATCGCTGATAATCGTGGTACTAAAGTCATCGAACATAATAAAAATGAAACATCATAATTAGTAGTTGCAAACCTTTATGTCTGGACGCATTGTTCAATATAAAGGTTTGCATTTTTAATTATAAAATTAATTATTAAAAATAATGTGAAATCAAAGAGTATTATTTTTAGTTCATTTTGCAATTCGCTATAATATACAGTGATGATTAAGGAGGAAATACTATGTATGTAGAAAGAAAACCATCATTGTATATAGAAGAATTACGAAGTGAATTTAAAGATAACTTACATCATTTTAAAGATGGAGACGAAGCCTTCGATAGACTTATTGGCTTCGTAGAACTGGACCACTTATACTCCTCAGCCTTAAAAGAAATCAGTACAAAATTAGATATTCTAGATGACAACTTTAATCACGTTTATAAACATAACCCTATTCACCACATGGAACGCCGTGTGAAAGAGATGAATAGCTTAATTAAAAAGTTGCACCGCAAACAACTAGATATTAGTGCAGAAAGTGCTCGTGAACATATATTAGATATTGCAGGTATACGCGTGGTTTGTAATTATCTAGAAGATATTTATGTCATTGAGAAGATGCTCTTACAACAAGAGGATGTTAAACTACTGAAACGCAAAGACTATATTAAAAATCCAAAAGAAAATGGCTATCGTAGCTTACATATTGTTGTGTCTATCCCAGTATTCTTATCAAATAAAGTTGAAAAGCTTCCAGTGGAAATTCAAATTAGAACCATTGGTATGGATATGTGGGCAAGTCTAGAGCATAAAATTCGCTATAAAAATAATGCGAGTACGGATGATTATAGCGATATGTTAAAAGACTGTGCACTTGAAATTGCAGATGTAGAATCTAAAATGCAATCGATTCATTCTGCGATTTCAGATAATAACTAAAACGATTAGTTTAAAGTATAACTTGATGAATTGTACGTAACTTGCAACAATTTTATAAGTTATACTTTTTTAATTTGCCTCAGTTTTGATAATTTTGTGATAAAATAATAATTTAGTAATATAGCAATTTTTGAGGTTGATTATGAACAGAAAACATTTCAAAACACAAATTTATCAATTGAAAAATTATCATAACGAACAAGTCGAAGTAGCATTTGCCGGGAATCAAACTTCAAACAGGGCAATTGTCTTTTTACATGGGGCAATCATGACCTATCGCATTATGACGATGTTTGAACCGTACTTTAGAGAATATAAGATGATCTTTATTAACTGTCCAAGTCGTGGCAAAAGTTCAAATATTGATCGCAATAATCATACATTAGATGATTATTCTGAACGTATTGAAGACGTTTTGGAACAGATTGTTTCGTCGCAACATCTTGAAAAGGTTATGGTCATTGGTTACTCGATGGGTGGTATGATTGGTACACGTTTGCTGAAATTTAATACATTGCCTATATCGCACCTTGTTTATTTAAGCAGCGCAGCTAAAATTACGCCAAACACAAGTATGCTAGCACGTTTGTTCTCGACAGATAGTAAACGTGATCACTTTAAAGATGAAATTACCGCAATTAAAAATTTGCCACAATATATTTTAAAAAAGACGGTCTACGCACGAAAAGAAAACGGACTAGATATCTTATCATTTGTCGCCCCAATTAAAACAATCATTACAGATTTAATATATACGATAAAAGCTGATTATCTTCCAGATATAGAAGAAATTGAACAATTTCCTAAGTTACTATTTATCTCTGGTAAAGATGATGAAATCATTCCGTATACTGATTCACAAGCGACAATGGAGCAGTATAAACGCTATGGTGGAGAAACGAAAGAAATCGTCTATCCAGGTATAGGTCATATGGACTTTCCTTCTGTCCTTGAACAATTGCCAAATGGTACGGTAGGCATCGTAGATCATATTAAAGATTGGATAGAAGACAAATAAGACATCCTTCAGACTTACTTTAAACTATATGTAAAAATGTCTTGCTCGTGACGTAGCGTCATGAGGTAGTTTCAATGTAGGAGGTGGACACTATGTCACATTATACAGTTGGAGAGCTTGCCAATCATTTAGGAGTTACAGTTCGAACACTACAATATTATGATCGTAAAGGCTTATTGACAGCTGAACGTGCAACTGAATCAAATCGTCGATATTACAATGACGATCATATACAACAATTACAGTTAATATTCTTATTGAAACAATTCGGTTGTACATTGGACGAAATTAAAACGCTATTATACGAAGATAGCGATATGCAGACGCTTAAAGCAATGTTGCAACTGCATAAGAAAAAATTAGAGACAAGCATTCACGATCAAACAAAAGCACTAAAACATTTGAACAACGTTGACCAATATATTTCAAGTCACTCAAGCGCTCCAATAAATCATTTATCTGACATAGATAAAGCAGTGAAACAATCGACTACATTGAAATCGTTTAAAAGTAAAGTATGGATTAGCGCAGGTATCATTGGCATTATTCAATACACAGGGTTAATCACAAGTTTAATAAGAAGTTCGAGTAAACCATTTATTGCGATAGTGCCTATCTTAGTAACCTATGCCGTTGGATTAACAACATATTATTATAAAAATATTTCATATCTGTGTCCCAATTGCCAACATACGTTTAAGCCATCATTGAAACAGTTCATCTTGGCACGACATACTATGCAAACACGTAAATTAGAATGCCCTAAGTGTCACGAAACACATTACTGCATCGAAGTTTCAGATGAGAAGAAATAGAAATTCAATCATGGTTTTCCCGGTCCATCTGTGGCCGGGTTTTTTAAATTTATAAAAAGAAAGCGTTTGCAAAAACGTAACTTATATATTAATATACTTGTATACAAGTTGCAATTAACTCAATAGGAGTGAAAGATGTGAAAGAAGGTTATCCAGAACAATGGCTTGGTGGCATGTCTAAAGGAGAAGGTGTCGCAGCAGAAATACGATTGCAAATTGTGAGTGGGGAAATCGAAGTAGATACGCTACTTACTGAGAATCAAGTCGCAAAACAATTTGATGTTAGTCGTTCCCCTGTTAGAGATGCATTCAAATTATTACAGACGGATCAACTTATTCAATTAGAACGCATGGGTGCTAAAGTACTACAATTTGGTGATCAAGAGAAAAAAGAACTCTATGATTTACGTTTAATGTTAGAGTCATTTGCCTTCTCTAAGATCAAACACATTGATAGAGCACCTATAACTAAAGAGATGCGTAAGCACCTTGAAATGATGAAAGTAGCAGTTAAATTCGAAGATGCTGAAGCATTTACACAACATGACATTCAATTTCATGAAGCAATGATTAACGCATCAAACCATCAATATTTACAAACATTCTGGAATCATTTGAAACCTGTAATTGAAACACTCGTATTACTATCTATGAGACATCGCATGGAACAGGATAAAGCGGATTTTGAACGCATTCATAGTAACCATGAGGTGTTTATTGAAGCGGTAGAACAATATGACTCTACAAAATTAAGAGAAGCCTTCCACTTAAATTTTGATGATGTTGGCGAAGACATTGAAAGTTTCTGGCTAAGATAAATAGAAGAAAGAAGGAATAATATGAAGTACATGATTGGTGTTGACATAGGAACAACTAGTACGAAATCAGTATTATACGATGAAAATGGACAATTCATCATGAAACATAACATTGGTTACCCCTTACATACTCCCAATGTAGACGTTTCTGAAGAGAACCCTGACGAATTGTTTGATGCAGTACTAATGACTGTGAAATATGTTGTTCGAGAAGCAAATATAAAAAAAGAAGACATCAAACTAATTTCATTTAGTGCACAAATGCATAGTCTGATTGCACTCGATACACAACATCATCGTTTGACTGAGAGCATTACTTGGGCAGACAATCGCGCGAGTAAATACGCAGAATTAATTAATAAAGAACATCAAGGTTCAGACATCTATCAACGCACAGGAACACCAATTCATCCGATGTCACCATTATCTAAGATATTCTGGATGAAGCATGAACAATCAGATATTTATAAGCAAACTGCCATGTTCGCAGATATAAAAACTTACATATTCTATCAACTATTTGAAAAATATGTCATCGATTACTCAATGGCATCAGCTACGGGCATGTTCAATCTTGAAAAACTTGACTGGGATAAAGAGGCACTTGAATTGTTGGGTATCACTGAAGCACAACTACCACAACTGGTACCTACGACACATATTCTTAAAGGTATGAAGAAACGCTATGCAACTTTAATGGGCATTGATGAGAATACACCTATTATTGTAGGTGCAAGTGATGGTGTTCTCTCTAACTTAGGAGTGAATAGTTATAAAAAAGGCGAAGTCGCTGTCACAATCGGTACATCTGGCGCGATTCGAACAGTCATTAATAAACCTCGCACCGATTATAAAGGACGTATCTTCTGTTACGTACTAGACGAAGATCATTATGTCATTGGTGGACCAGTGAATAATGGTGGAGTTGTCTTGAGATGGTTACGAAACGAACTCCTTGCAAGTGAAGTTGAAACTGCAAAACGTTTAGGTGTTGATCCATATGATGTACTGACTAAAATCGCAAGTCGGGTTAAGCCAGGTGCAGAAGGTCTCATCTTCCATCCATACCTTGCAGGTGAACGTGCACCATTGTGGAACGCCGATGCTCGTGGTTCATTCTTCGGTCTTACACTCTCGCATCAAAAGGAACATATGATTCGTGCTGCTTTAGAAGGTGTACTCTATAATCTTTATACAGTTTATCTTGCGCTTATAGAAGTAATGAACGAAACACCAAGCACAATCAAAGCAACAGGAGGATTTGCTAAGAGTGAAGTGTGGCGTCAAATGATGGCTGATATCTTCGACACAGACCTTATCGTGCCTGAAAGCTATGAAAGTTCTTGTTTAGGCGCTTGTGTATTAGGTTTGAAAGCATTAGGGGAAATTGATGACTTCTCAATTATTGAAGAAATGGTCGGGACAACGAATGCACATCAACCTGATTCAGCAACCGTTCAAGTGTATCAACAGTTAGTTTCAATCTTCATTAATTTAAGTCGCTCATTAGAAGAACGTTATGCAGAAATTGCAGATTTTCAACGTAAGCACATGGAGTAAATCAATTAATAAAAAAAAGAAAACATTGGGAGAATTTACTATGTTTGGAGATATTTGGCCACTTATCAGTGTTGTTATCGGGATTTTATTACTATTATCATTAATTATATTCTTGAAATTGAACACGTTTATTTCATTAATTGTCACATCCGTTGTGACTGCTATATTACTAGGCATGCCATTAAATAAAATAATGGAGACAATTGAAGCGGGAATGGGAAGTACGCTTGGCCACATTGCTTTAATCTTTGGATTAGGGGCAATGCTTGGTAAATTACTTGCAGATGGTGGCGGTGCGAATCGGATTGCCGACACATTGATTGCTAAATTTGGACCTAAACACGTGCAATGGGCGATGTTAGTTGCAGCATTTATTGTAGGTATCGCATTATTCTTCGAAGTAGGTTTAGTCTTATTAATTCCGTTAGTGTTTACAATTGCTAAACGTGCAAAAGTATCACCACTTAAATTAGGTTTACCAATGGTGACAGCTTTATCAGTAACACATGGTTTCTTACCGCCACACCCTGGACCAGTCGTTATCGCTAAAGAACTAAAAGCGAATGTGGGAGAAATATTACTATTTGGAATCATCATTGCAATTCCAGTAACGATTATTGCTGGACCTGTATTTAATAAAATTGCACAAAAAATTATCCCTTCAGCTTACACGCGTGAAGGTGATATCTCAGCATTGGGTTCTCAAAAAGAATTTAAAGAATCTGAAATGCCAGGTTTTGGATTAAGTTTATTTACAGCAATATTGCCAGTGATCTTAATGTTAATTTCAACTATTGTTCAATTAATCACTGGCCATGAAGAAGCTAAAAATTTATTTGAACAAATTGTTTACTTCATAGGTACGGCTGGTACTGCAATGTTAATTTCAGTTATCTTCGCGATCTTCTCAATGGGCTTGAACCGTGGCAGAAAGATGGACGACATTATGAAGTCAGTTACAAATGCCATCTATCAAATTGGTATGATGATCTTAATCATTGGTGGTGGTGGCACATTCAAGCAAGTATTAATTGATGGTGGCGTGGGTGATACAATCGCCAAAATGTTCGAAGGTTCTACAATGTCACCTATCTTACTTGCTTGGATAGTAGCAGCAGTATTACGTATTGCATTAGGTTCAGCTACAGTAGCTGCAATCTCTACAACAGGTATCGTTTTACCATTATTGCAACACTCAGACGTTAACGTTGCACTCGTTGTACTTGCAATAGGAGCAGGAAGCGTAATTCTTTCTCACGTAAACGACGCAGGATTCTGGATGTTTAAAGAATACTTCGGTTTAACCGTAAAAGAAACATTCTTAACTTGGTCATTACTTGAGACAATCATATCAGTATCAGGTATCATCTTTATTTTATTCATTAGTTTGTTTGTATAGGGTTAATGTTGAATGCAAAATGTAAAGCCACTCCAACAAGTGGCTTTTTTTATTAACACTGATATGACAAGTATAGAATGCAATAAGAAAGTAAGTTATGATTAAAATATTATCTGTTTAATGATATATTATTCTGTGAAATAAAAATTTACTGAGGGTATTTGAATGTCAAAAGTTAAAAAGATAAATGTGAGAGATATTGATTTAGATTTGTTACAAAATTCTAGAATTGATGATGTAGAAAAAGAAATAGATAAATTTAAAATGATAGATAAATTAGATCTTTTAATCATCGCACTCATTTGGGGTATGATTTTCATCATTGATTTTCAATATAGTGAATACGTTATATTAATCGTATCATTTATCGGTTTAATCTATGCTTTTTATGTAACGAGTATATTAAAAAAGCAAAACATAACAGTGCACAATTATTAATGCATTATAGCAATCCACCATTATTTGATAAGCATACACAAATCAAAGTCGTTCAAAGTAAATTTACTGAGTTCAATATATATATGATGTTTGGGGTATTCGGGTCACACTTTATCGTAAGTATTTTAAAAATAATCGATCATCTGTTTTTAAGTTGAAATTGAATAGAACTTAAACGCAAACTTCAAACAATTGGTTATCACAGGCTATTGCTAGGAAAGAAATCAAAAGAGTGATAAACTAACAAATGATATAAAAGACAGAATGTGCAAAGGAGTTACTTGAGTTTGAAACAGATAAAAAAAGCAATCATACCTGCTGCTGGTTTAGGGACGCGATTCTTACCAGCCACTAAAGCGATGCCTAAAGAAATGCTTCCTATTCTAGATAAACCTACAATTCAATACATAGTGGAAGAGGCTTCTCGTGCAGGAATTGAAGATATTATCATCGTAACTGGTAAACATAAACGCGCAATTGAAGATCATTTTGATAATCAAAAAGAATTAGAAATGGTTCTTGAAGAAAAAGGAAAAGATGACCTACTTGAGAAAGTACAATATTCTACGGACTTAGCAAACATCTTCTACGTTCGACAAAAAGAACAGAAGGGATTAGGACATGCGATTCATACAGCACGTCAATTTATTGGAAATGAACCATTTGCAGTCTTATTAGGTGATGACATTGTTGAATCAGAGACACCAGCCATCAAACAATTGATGAACGTTTACGAAGAAACAGGTCATTCAGTCATTGGTGTTCAAGAAGTACCAGAGAGCGTTACTCATAGATATGGTATTATTGATCCATTAGAGAAAGAAGGCCGTCGTTACGAGGTGAAACAATTTGTTGAGAAACCGAAACAAGGTACAGCACCTTCAAATCTAGCCATCATGGGACGTTACATCTTAACACCTGAGATATTTGACTACCTTGAAACACAAAAAGAAGGCGCTGGAAATGAAATTCAGCTCACTGATGCGATTGAACGTATGAATAGTGATATTCCAGTTTATGCATACGACTTTGATGGCGATCGTTACGATGTTGGAGAAAAATTAGGCTTCGTTAAAACAACGATTGAATATGCACTTAAAGACCCAAAGATGAAAGATGAACTCATTAAGTTTATAAAAGAATTAGGATTTTAATATAATGATACAAAAGAAGACCCCATAAGCACTTAAGTGATCAGCTTAAATGTTTATGGGGTTCAACTTTGATGTGAAAACATCGCACCTATACTTCTTTAGAGACATTTCGACTTAATTAATACTTAGTTAAAGCATCAGAGAGTAAGTATTAATTAAAAATTTTGTAATAGCTTTTTTCCTAAAAATATAGTTCACAATACACCTGACATATGGTAAAGAATTATGGGTTCTTCTTTAGATTACGTAATCTTGGATGTTTGATTCATGTTGAGTTGACTGACATGTCACGAGCATTATGAACATATATTTCAAGAAGTATAAATTCCACTCATCTCAGTTTCCGCTAAGATGAGCTTTTTTGGGAAATATAATATGTAATGGTTATACTTCCCAACCTCCTCTAAAACTCTATGTATTAGATGTATATCTAATACACTTAAATTGTACAATATATTATTCAGATAGAATACCTGTCGTAATATCAAACCTTTAGCTAAAAATATCAATCTTTTTACTTCATTTAAAATTTAGTGAAAAAGAAAGAGACCCACCTTACTCTCCAGTTAAGATGCGTCTCTAACGAATTTTATCAGTTGAGAGCTTATTATACCCCTCATACATCAGATCGATCTAATGTGAGTTAATTATAAAGCAAACATAATGGCACCCGTTATCAAAAAATGGACAGAAAGTATCAATAATTGGTTGATTTCTTAAAATGCAAATTTGCTTTAAAATTCTAACTAAATATATTCAATTTAAGTTATAAAAACTTATACATACTTTTGAATTAGAGGATTGATGAAAATGTAAGTTTTGATAAAATTATAATTAATAAAATAAAAAGGTGTGGGTCTTTTCTATGAAAAAGGTTATAAATGTTGTTGGCGCTATAATTTATTCAGAAGGGAAAATCTTATGTGCACAACGTAGTGAAAACATGTCATTACCATTAATGTGGGAATTTCCAGGTGGCAAAATTGAGCCTGAAGAATCTGAAAAAGAAGCTTTAATCAGAGAAATACAGGAAGAGATGAAATGTGATTTAGTTGTCGGTGACAAAGTGACTACAACTGAACACGAATACGAATTTGGCATTGTAAGATTAACTACTTTTAAGTGTACATTAAATAATCAAATGCCTACGCTAACGGAACACAAAGAAATCAAGTGGTTACATGCTGGTGAGTTAAAAACACTTCAATGGGCACCAGCAGATATTCCAGCAGTAGAAATGATTTCAACTGGTGAAGAATAATGCCTAATAATATAGTAGATAGTTTAAAGCAGTCATTGAATAAAGGTTTTATAGATAAAAACGTTGTTCACGAAGGTAATTTGAATCCCAAAATATTAATAAATAATAAAAATCAAAACGTATTAACAACTATTTTAAATGAGTTAAACAAATGTAATACATTTTATATATCAGTAGCGTTTATTACTGAAAGTGGGTTAGCAAGTATTAAATCAGCACTCTATGATTTAAATAAAAAAGGAATTTCAGGAAAGTTAATTACTTCTAATTATTTAGGATTTAATACCCCTAAAATGTATAAAGAATTATTGAAACTAAACAATGTTGAAGTACGCTTAACAGACATTGAGGGCTTTCATGCGAAAGGATATATATTTGACCATGATAATTATTCTTCTATGATCATTGGGAGCTCTAACCTGACATCAACTGCAATGAAAGTAAATTATGAACATAATGTTTTGTTGTCAACTCATAAAAATGGCGATTTAATACATAACGTAAGGTATCAATTTGAAGAATTATGGGATAACAGTATACCTTTAGATGAGAAATGGATTGAAGACTATGAATTATCATTTAGTCCGAAACTCTATAAAAATTTATTTGAAATCAATAGTGAGCAAAACACATTATTAAACAAATTTAATAAAACCAATGAAATAAAACCAAACATCATGCAAGAAGAAGCTTTGATGTCTCTAAGACAATTAAGAGCATCAGGTGAACATAAAGGGTTAGTTATATCGGCTACTGGAACTGGTAAAACTATTTTATGTGCATTGGATGTAAGGAATTATAAGCCTACTAAATTTTTATTTATTGTTCATAATGAGAGTATTTTAAAGAAAGCTCGCCAAGAATTTATAAAAGTATTTCCTCATGAAAGTCCACAAGAGTTTGGTTTATATACAGGTACTCAAAAAGAACAAAAAGCAAAATATGTTTTTGCAACTATTCAATCTTTAAGTAGAAATGATAATTACAAAAACTTTAAAAAAGACGCATTCGATTATATAGTTTTTGATGAAGCGCATCGAACTGATGCTAAAACATATCAAATTATTTTTAATTATTTTAATCCTGATTTTATGTTAGGTATGACAGCAACTCCAGAGAGAACAGATGATGGAAATATATTCAAATTATTTGATAATAATATTGCATATGAAATTCGATTACCTAAAGCCTTGGAAAGCAAAATACTTTGCCCATTTCATTATTATGGAGTTACCGATTATGTACATAATGGCATAGAAAGTGATGATTTTACTGATTTAAAAGATTTAACTTCTGAAGAAAGGGTTAGTCACATAGTTGAAAAAGCAAACTATTACGGTTTTTCAGGTGATACATTAAGAGGGTTGATATTCGTTAGTAGAAAAGAAGAGGCTATTGAAATAGCAGAGATGTTGACAGCTAGAAATATTCCAAGCAAGTCATTGATTGGTAGTGACACCCCGAATAAAAGGATGAAAGTAACAAATGAATTAATTAATGGGGAAATTAAATATATCGTCACAGTCAACTTATTCAATGAAGGTATAGACATTCCAGAAGTGAATCAAATTTTAATGTTAAGAGGTACACAATCTAGTATTATATTTATTCAACAGTTAGGTAGAGGATTGAGAAAAAGTTCTGAAAAAGAATATGTTACAATCATAGATTTTATAGGTAACTATAAAAATAACTATCTTATTCCAATAGCTTTGTCAGACAATCAATCTCAAAATAAAAATGCATATCGTGAGTTTTTAAGTAACCCTAATAAAATAGAAGGTATATCTACGATTAATTTTGAAGAAATCGCTAAGAAAAAAATCTATGATTCTATAGATAATGCTAAATTAAATAGTGTAAAAATTATTATTGATGCATATAAAACTGTTGAAGAACGAATAGGTCATATACCAATGCTTATGGACTATATTGAACAAAATTCGATTGACCCTCAGGTTATTTTATCTAAATTTAGCAGTTATCATGAATTTTTAAAGAAATATAAATATACGCAAATGGAACTCTCAGATGATGCAACAAAAAATTTATGTTTCTTATCAAGAGAAATATCACCTGGATTAAAAAATTCGGATTATTTAGTACTTGAATATATAATCAATAAAGGTCAAATAGGTGAAGAAATATATGATGAATTGAATCATCTTAATAATGAGGATATTAAAACTTCTTTAAAAATATTAACATTAGAATATTTTGGTCAAGCAGAACATGCGAGATATGGTAGTCCAATTATAACTAAGAATGGAAATAAATATATTTTGAGTGCTTCATTTAAAAAACATTTGGCAGATATGCAATATCAATTATATGTAGACGATTTAATTAGTTTAGCTAAATATTATAATGAGAAGTTTCAAAATTCAGGGAATGACTTAATCCTTTATAGTCAATATTCGAGATTAGATTTTCTAAAATTAGTAAACTGGAGAAATGATGAAAAAAATATGAGTAATAACATTTATGGTTATAGAGTGTTAGATGATCATATTCCAGTATTTATTACATATAAAAAATCTGAAGATATAGAAGATAATATTAAATATGAAGATCATTTTATAAGTCAAGATGAATTAGCTTGGGTTTCAAGAGCAAATGCATCATTAAAAAGTAATGAAATACAAGATATTATTAACCATAAAGAGCAAAATAAAAAAGTTTATATTTTTGTAAAGAAAAGTGATGCTGAAGGAAGACTTCATTATTATTTAGGAGAAGCAGAATACATCCAAGGAACAGCTAAAGAAGAAATTCGAGATATTGGTGATAGAGTAGTAACAATGAATTTTACTATGAAGACATCAATTAGAGATGATATATATAGATATATTGTAGAAGAATAAAATTAACGATCACCATAGTGTAATTAGTCAGATTTTAAATTGCACTATGGTGTCTTTTATTATTTTGAATATATAATAATATATGTAATATACATAATGATTAGAGGGATTCAAGATGATAAAAGATATAAAAAATGTTTTGAATTTGATAAAAATGAAAAATAGTGAGGATGTCAGAACGAATAAAGATTGGGACCTAAGTGACAAGTATTCATCAATTATTGAAGAATTATTGCCCAAACAGCTAGAAAATTTATCTTATAATAAAGACCTTTCAACTACTGGAAGTGTTGGAAAGGGAAATTATAGTATGGTTCCATGGGTTACTACCTTTAACACTAATATAACTAAAAGCACTCAAAAAGGTTACTACATTGTTTATTTATTTCACCCCGAAGGCAAAGGGGTATATCTCTCTTTAAATCAAGGTTGGAGCGAAATTAAAGAAAAAACTTTGGGTGTGAAAAAAGCTAAAGAAAAAGCACTTGCCCTTTCCAAGTATTTAGCGTCATATCTGGATGATAATAACTTTGAAGTAGGTAGATTTTATTATTCAAATAATAAGGATAGTAAATATGATAAATCGGATTTGCCAAGTGGATATGCTCACGGTTCAATTATTTATAAGTATTATGATTTTGAGACTGAAGTGTATACCGAGGATATGATGATTTCAGACTACAAAGAAATGATTAAATTACTTAACGGATTAGTAAATAAAATTAATATAAATGAATATAACGCTTTATTATTAAATATTAATGAAATAGTAACAATAATAGAGACTAAAGAACTTAATGAAAGTATTAATGAAAATAAAAATATTCAAATGTCTCAAATAGATAAGCCCAAAGCTTCCACATATGCAAAAAAATATAAGACCTCTACTAAAAAACAAACTGATGACGACATTGAAAAAGCCCATAAAGAAAACAAAATAACGGGACAAATTGGAGAAAAATTAGCTTATCAATATTTTATGAATTTAATTGAAAAAAATATATCTGATAAAAATTTACAAGAACAATTTATTAATACAATTGATACATCTATGGGTGAACTGCACGGATATGGATATGACATGACTGCTTTTGATCCTCAAAATTTAGATAGTCCAGTTGAAAAATATATTGAAATTAAAGCCACTAAATCTAAAAAAGAGGATGAACCTTTTTACTTATCATTAAATGAAATATATGCCATGTATGAGAACCCTCAAAAATATTTGATATTCAGAATTATAGGATTAAATAGTAAAACACCTAAGTTTTATATTATTGATCCATATGAAAACCATGATGAATTTGAAAGTGTAGAGGATTTAATAGAGAAAGTCTTTAATGCCGAGTGTATTCAATTTAAAATATTTAATGTTAAACCATAGAATATACATCATAGTTAAGAGGGATAACATAAAAGTATAATTACCTGAACCTAAGCGCTTTAACGCATTGTGAGTAGTTCTTAGATAGATAACGTAGCGAAGTTATAAGAATCCTAGCGGAAAAGAAAGTGTCTCAAGACTACAGGCTTGAGCCTTTGCCGCAGGAAAGCGAAATAACTTAAGTAAGTGAATATCTATCTAAGAACTACTTTATAGCCCCCTAGGCAAGTATATCGACTTAAGTGAAATATAAATCCTTTTATATTCCACATACATAAATTCCTTCAATAGCTTTCATTTTCAAAAAAGTGAACTATTTGTGAAAACTATCACAAAAGACTTTAAAAATTTTTAAAAGGGTGTATGATAAGAATTGTAAGGAATAAGTAATGGGAAGTGATACTGATGAGAAAAGTAATTGAAGAAGTTGTTTTTTCTGATGAAGGCAGTTACGACATTTATTTGAAAACTGGTGTTAATCAAGGAATGATCGGTGATATTAAAGATGGCTACTTGACTATCGATTCAATTCCATATATTGATGCAGAACGACTATATTACTATGGACTCGAACGTAAAACACTCGTTACAAATTAATACAAATTGAATGGCCTCCTATTAACATTCAAGAACCTTATATGCCTTCGTTGGTGAGCAGTCGAAGGCATACCATAAATATACCCCTAATCATTCTGGAATAATGTGTTGAAAGCCCGTATCTTACCATAGAGATACGGGCTTCAGTGTATTACAAATCTTTGAAATTCTTCTTAACTTCATTATATTGATATTCTTGATTATATAACTTAAACTTGTAGCCTTCTTGACTAGAGAATGGCATTCTTACACGTGGAATTTGGTCCAATTGTGCTATAAATTCTCTCTCTTGTCGTGTACGTTGCTTCACACTCATATTCATCCATTCTTCTTCACTATATAAATCGATGAAATGAAACGAGAAACTTGTTCTACTCTTTTCAGCGCGTAACGTTTGAATACGTTCTTCAAATGTCATTGTGTATCCTCCTATCTTTCTATATGCCCAATGATTTAATTACATATATTAACTTTAATACGTTTTCATAAAGATTACAATTCATCTTAGTATTTTCATAATAATATTTCCTGGGAATTGTCTTAAAGGTTTAATGCATTTTAAATAAGGTAATGTATTTTATGAATCTAAAGTAAAGGATGAAGTGAAATGACAGAATTAAACGGACGCGTAGCAATTATTACCGGTGCAAGTAGTGGTATCGGAGCAGCAACAGCAAAAGCACTTGAGAAGCAAGGTGTTAAAGTCGTATTAGCAGGACGTAGTCATGATAAATTGAATACGTTAGCGAAAGATATGAATGAAGACAATATACACATTGTACCTACAGATGTGACAAACCAAGTAGAAGTAGATGCATTAGTAACAAAAGCCATCGATGTATTTGGACACGTGGATATCTTCGTAAATTGTGCAGGTGTCATGCGTTCATCTAAAATCACAGACTATCAAGTAGAATCATGGGATTCAATGGTTGATACGAATATTAAAGGACTTCTATACAGTCTCAATTCGATATTACCTAAGTTTGAAGCACAAGGGTCAGGACATGTAGTAAATTTAGCATCTATATCTGCGAATGAAGTATCTAAAGAAAGTGCATTATATAGTGCTACAAAATCTGCTGTACTGATGATTTTTAATGGCTTAGAAAAAGAATTAGCAAAAACAGGGATTAAAACAACAAGCATATTACCAGGAATGGTAGATACACCAATGACAGAACGCAGTGACTTTGGTGGTCGTAAGAAACTAGATCCTGAAAATATTGCAGATGCGATTGTTTACGCATTAACACAACCTGCACATGTTAATGTGAACGAAGTGACAGTACGACCAGTGTAGTAGCTTATAGAGAGGCTAGGACATTAAGTACTTGGATAGTGTAAAATTATTTTAAAATGGTACACTCATATTGAAGGACGTAGTGGGGGATTATGATTTAAAGGAGTGACAAAGATGGAGAAACGTCTTTATAACTTATTAGAATTATTAGTTAGCTATAATACGGAGAGTCCACCTGGACGTAATACAGACCCTTTGCAAGATGAGATTGAAGAATTATTAAAAGCACTTGGATTTAGTATTCAACGGGAACAACTTTATAAGAATGATAGTGTCATTGTCGCGACTTTGAAGGGGAGTGACCCTTCCGCACCTAAACTTATATTAAATGGCCATGTAGATGTGGCATCAGTAGATGATGATTCAAACTGGACGTATTCGCCATTTGAATTAACCCAATTGGATGACTGGCTTTATGGTCGTGGGGTAAGTGATATGAAAGGTGGTATGGCGTCATTATTTTATGTTCTTGAAAAGTTAAATCAAGAAGGACGCCAACCTAAAGGTGATATTATCGTACAATCAGTTGTAGGAGAAGAAGTAGGTGAAGCAGGTACGAAACTTGCTTGTGAAATTGGACCTGAAGCTGATTTAGCACTCGTGTTAGACACAAGTGAGAATATGGCGCTTGGTCAAGGTGGTGTGATTACCGGCTGGATTACCGTGAAAAGTAAGAATACCATTCATGATGGTGCGCGTAGTCAAACCATCCATGCTGGTGGTGGGCTATTTGGTGCGAGTGCCATTGAAAAAATGACAAAAATTATTCAAGCACTTAATGAATTAGAACAGCACTGGGCTGTAATGAAACATAGTCCTGGTATGCCTCCAGGTGCAAATACCATTAACCCGGCAGTGATTGAAGGTGGACGCCATCCAGCATTCATTGCAGATGAATGTCGTTTATGGATAACGGTTCATTATTTGCCAAACGAGCGATATGAAGATGTAGTTGCAGAAATAGAAGATTACTTGAATCGTGTGGCTGAGGCTGATATTTGGCTTCGGGAGAATCCATTGAAGTTTGAATGGGGCGGTGAATCAATGATTGAAGACAAAGGTGAAATCTTCCCTAGCTTCACCATACCTACTGAACATCCTGGATTTAAACAATTACAGTTAGCACATCAAACTGTTCATGGAACGGAATTAAAGCATGGTATGAGTACGACTGTAACTGATGGTGGTTGGACAGCACACTTTGGTATACCAACTATTTTATACGGGCCTGGTAGTTTAGAAGAAGCACATAGCGTAGATGAGAAGATAGAAGCATCAGAACTACAAACCTATAGTGATGTTCTCTACCAATTCTTAAATCATTGGTATGATCACCCTGAGAAATAAAATAGTTTACAAAAATAAAGGCAATGGTCATGAGCGACCATTGCCTATTTTATATGTTATTTCTTTAGAGAACGACGAATACGTTTCATCCAATTCGCACGACGTTTAGATACAACTGGCATACCTGATGGTTGAGCTGAACGTTTTTTAAGTTCTTGTCCATATTTAATTGCTTCTTGCATTAAATAGACTTGTGAATTTAACGGTGATAAGTTATTTTCCACATAGTGATAATGACCATGTTCATCTTGGTAGCGTCCTTTTTGATTATCAGATAATTGTAAGTCCATGAAGTCGACTAGGCGTTTTCCAATTTCTTTATCTTCAACTGGGAATAAGATTTCAACACGCTTAATCATGTTACGTGTCATTACGTCAGCTGATGATAAGTAGATACGTTCATCACCATTGTTGTGGAAGTAATAAATACGAGAGTGCTCTAATAGACGCCCTACGATACTTACTACTTCAATGTTTTCACTTATACCAGGAATACCTGGTTTTAAGCAACAGATACCGCGAATAATGAGTTGGATCTTCACACCGGCTTGTGATGCTTCGAATAACTTTTCAATGATGGCTTTATCAGTAAGTGAGTTCATCTTCATCATAATCTTACCGTTGCCATGTTGAAGGTGACTGCTAATCTCTTTATCTATGCGATCGATAAAGACATCACGAATATCAAATGGTGCTACGATTAATTTATTATATTCTGGTTTTACTGAGTACCCACTTAAATAATTGAAGAAGTTAATGGCATCTTCTGCAATTTGTTCATTTGTAGTGATAATACCCATATCTGTATAGAGTTTCGCAGTCTTGTCGTTATAGTTACCTGTTCCTAAGTGAACGAATGATGTTAATTCGCCACCAATACGTTTAACGACTAAAGCGATTTTACTGTGTGTCTTAAGATGTGTCATACCATATATAACGTGACAACCTGCATCTTCTAACATGCGTGCCCAGTGTACGTTGTTTTCTTCATCGAAGCGTGCTTTCAATTCTACAAGTACGGTTACTTGTTTACCTTTTTCAGCAGCTTCTTTCAAACTCTTAATAATAGGTGAGTCTTTACTAACGCGATACAATGTCTGTTTAATCGCTATTGTATTAGGATCGTCTGCAGCTTCGCGAATAAAGTCAACAATCGGTTCGAAAGATTCGTATGGGTGATGGAAGAAGATATCACGTTTTAATGCAAGTTCATATAAATTATTATTGCCTAAAGAACGTGGAATCTGTGGTGAATATTTTTCATAAGTTAAATAGTTTAATTTATGAGATAGGTGATCGACTAAGCCGAAAATAAATGTTAAGTCTAATGGTCCATTTAAGAAATAAACATCTTGCTTATCAACTTCCAATGTTTCGATAAGCCAGTCTAAATCATCTGGGTTTGCAGTACGACCATCAACTTCTAGACGTACAGCTGAACCACTCTTACGTTCTTTAAGGAAACGTTCGATTTCGATAAGTAAGTCTTCAGCGCCATCCTCATGTATCGTTAAATCGGCATTTCTTGTGATTCTGAATGTGAAGGTATTTAATACTTCATAACCTGTAAATAAATAATTGATAAAATATGTGATGACGTCTTCAACCATGACGACATATTGTTTAGCACCTTCATTATAAGTTAAGAATCTTGGAATGAGTGACGGGATTTGAACGATTGCTGAGTTGATTGCATCTTCAGTATCAATATCTACGAAGATATTTAAACTTTTATTGTTAAGTTTAGGGAAAGGATGATACGCATCAATGCCAAGTGGTGTCAACGTTGGTAAAATCGTTAACTTGAAATCTCTTTCCAATTTGCTTAACAAAGGTTCAGATAATTCGTGTGGTTCACACATCACTATTTCATAATCTTTAAGTTCAATCATTAATTCGTTGTAACGTTCATATTGTGTATCAACATATTTTTTAGCTTTTTCTTGGATGGCATCAACTTGTTCTTGTGGTGTCATTTGTGCTTTGTTTTCTGGTTTGTCGTAGCCCATCTTAACTTGGTCTTTTAAACCTGCAACGCGAACCATGAAGAATTCATCTAAGTTAGAACTAAAAATAGATATAAAGTTTAACTTCTCTAGTAGCGGATTATTTTTGTCATATGCTTCTTGAAGTACGCGATAGTTGAAATCAAGCCAACTTAGTTCGCGGTTGTTGTAGTATTGCGGTAAGCTAATATCATTTTCTCCCAATTGAGTTTGCATTCCAAATACACCTCGTCATTTCCTCAAATATGCGTTATTCTTTTCAATTAGTAAGTAAAAGGCATAACATCCTAAGTTTAAGATAGCATACTTGTTTTAAGATTTTGTAAAGATAATGGAAACATTTCCTTTAAGTATCTTTTCAATATGTTTTTTCTGTCTGTTTGCTTGATATTCTTCTGCAATAGGCTCGCCTTCAGTATAAAAAACAGTTAATTGATAGTCCTCGTCGCCTTTTTTCATTTTCTTCAATTCAACATCGACTACGAAGCTTGTTTGAGAAATATTTAAAGCGTTGATAAATTTAATGATGCCACCGAGTGCTTGAACCGTATCTACTTCTTTATTGCTAAACCAATCTGTTTCTTTGCAATAGAATTTCAATAGTGATTTATTTTTGAAACTGGCGAGTAGCGCTAATTTAACACGGTCTTTATGTGTATAACCGTTAATCATAGAGTTAGCAATGATGTAGTACGTGTGTGGAGAACTTGAATCTGAATCGATAAAGCTACCTAGGTAGTAAATATAAGCGCCTTCTTCAAATAGACGTTGATCGTTATCACTGATGTCTAAATCAGCGATATCAATTAATTGTGATAATAAGGATTTAGCTAATTTAAGACGTGCTTGTGAACTAACATCTTCAATCTTATATTCACGTGCTAAGAAATGAATTGATTCTTTACGTACATTATTTTTATCGAAGACATCAGGGTAGCGTTCACGTACTTGCTTCATGACATACCCCTCACGTAAACCATTTCTAGAGAATGTGAATTGTTTAGCGTCTACAATTTTATACAACGTTTTAAACACTGATACAGCTGGTAAGATGATATCTACACGGTCACGACTTAGGCCGTCAAGGTTGGTTAAATCATCGCGATCACTTTTACGAATGATATCAAAGACTTCATCAATATCTTTATTCGTCATTGTATAATTGTGTACACCGCCAATAGGGTATGAATGTTCGGCTTGATGGATACGAGCTACATTTCGTGCGGAACCACCGACACCTACAAGTGCAACCTCTTGATCTTTCAACCACTCTAAAGATTCAAATTGTTGAGATAGGAATTTCTCCATATCTTTAATGGCGCCTTTGTCGTTATGATCTTTGTCGTTGAAGAACTTTCTTTTAAGTGTTACGACACCGAAAGGGAAACTATGTGATTCAAATAACTCTTTATCTTTAAATAACGTTACTTCAGTTGAACCGCCACCGATGTCGACGGATACTCCATTTTCAATTTCAGTAGTGTGAGTAATTGCGTAGTAACCATAGTAAGCTTCGTCTTCTTCGGGTACGATTTTAATATCAATATCAACTTCATTTTTAACTTCTTTGACAATTTCATCATTGTTTTTAGATTGACGGATTGCGGCAGTAGCAATCGGATGTAATTCAGTTACATTGAATTTATCAGACACAGATTTAAAGCTGTGTAATGCATTAATGAGTACTTTTATGCCTTCTTTACTCATTTTATTATCTTTAGTGAGATATTGGCTTAGTCGTGCAGGCGTCTTAATGTTGAGCAATTCATTAATTCCTGATTCTTTATTAAAGTTAAAAATAACTAATCTGATAGTATTTGATCCAATATCTACTAAACCTATTCGTTCTTCCATCGTGTCCTCCTAAATGACTAGAATAATGTTGATTAAAATACACTTCTATACTTTTATTTTACCGTAATATAATACTTTGAAAAAGGGAGACTGCGATAAATATTTAGTAATTAGTAAAAATTTTGTAAGGGATTACATAAAAAATAAACCTCCTCGGAGATAGAGGAGGTTTGTGCACATCTACATGGCTAAAATATTATGTTTAATTATTATATTATTTCGGAATTTTAACAGGTCCACCTGGTCCTAATGGAATGCCTAGTAAGTACCAAGCGATAACGAATAATGTCCATACGACACCTAACGCAAAGGTGTATGGCATTAAACTTGAAAGTAGGGAACCTAGTTTCATATTTTTATCATACTTTTGCGCGTAAGATAGAATAAGTGGCATATAAGGCATCATCGGTGTGATTGGGTTTGTAATTGAATCACCTACACGATAAATCATTTGAGTAAATGCAGGATGATAACCTAGTAAAATCATCATCGGTACGAAGATTGGAGCCAGAATACCCCACTTAGCCGATGCACTACCTATAATTAAGTTAATAAAACTACTAAGAATAATGATGCCTATAATAAGCACGATACCATTTTGATGTTGAAGTAATTTGGCGCCATAGACTGATACAATAATACCAAGATTGCTCCATTGCAAGAATGCTAATAATTGAGCTGCAAAGAATACGATTAATATGAAAGATCCCATTGAACCAAGAGAGTCACTAATCATACTACCTAAATCTTTCGAGTTCTTGATTTGTTTACTCAAAATGCCATAGACCATCCCAGGAATTAAGAAAATAACAAGAATTACTAAACCAACACCATTAATTAAGGGTGAATCGTCTATGAGACTGCCTGTTTTAGCATTTCTTAACCAACTTCCTTCTGGAATACAACAAATGATTAGGGCAACAATCAGTAAAAGAAATGACATGTTCGCCCAGAATAATGCTTTATTTTCAGTTGGTGTAATATGAGATGATGTTTCCTCGTCTTCATCATAATTTGCTTGACTCGCATCATATTCGCCTAAACGTGGTATAACAACCTTTGTTGTAGTGAAATAGATAACAGGAATTACTAAGATGACACTTGCGGCAATAAAGTACCAGTTCATAGCCACATTAATCTTGACGCTATCTGAAACAATCTTCGTCGCTGGTTCAGTAAATGCATAGACTAATGCATCTTGCATACCAATTAAAAAGTTTGCACCAAAACCACCTAATGAAGAAGCATAGGCCATTGCAAGACCGGCGATTGGGTGATAGCCAATCTTAATAAAGATCATTGCTGCTAGTGGGGGTAAAATGACTGTTGCTGCATCCCCAGCTAGACTTCCTAATATCCCAATTAAAATGATTGTAGGTACAATGATTCGCTTTGAAGCTCGGTTAATAACTGAAATCATTAACTTATCAAAATATCCTGATTTCTCAGCAGCACCGACACCAATCATCACTGCTAATACAAGTCCTAGCGCAGGAAATTCAGAGAAGTTCTTAACGGCATCATTCATAATCATAGCGATACCTTCAGTACTAAGAATACTCTTTATATGTATGGTTTCTCCATTTCCTGGATGTTTCACTGACACATCAAAAAGAGACACAATCCAAGTGATAACGGCTAAGCCAACACACATTAAGAAGAAAAGCATTGCAGGGTCTGGTAATTTATTACCAGCTTTTTCAACACCATTTAGAAATTTATTAACTAAAGATGTTCTTTCTTTTGTATTAGTGGTCATAAAATGCCCCCCTTTGTTAGTTAACTCAAAGTATAACAAACTGATTTTTAAAATATAGCAATTTTCAGAAATTTAAGTATAAGAATTGGTTATTAATGTGATAAGTACAATAATAATTACTTATTAAATAAGATTGGAATTAAATTGTGTGATGAAGCGCTATCATTATGAGCATAAGGTTTGAGGGTGTTTGAAGTGTGGAAGATAAATATTGTATAGATGAGTTAAATTTCATTAAAGAAATTTGAAAATAGGAGTGAAAGCCGTTATGAAACGTTTAGAAAATAAAATTGCAGTCATCACTGGTGCAAGTACAGGTATCGGTCAAGCATCAGCAAAAGCCTTGGCTAATGAAGGTGCACATGTACTAGCCCTTGATATTTCGGATGAATTAGAAAAAACGGTTGAAGAAATAAATCATAATGGAGGTAAAGCTACTGCGTATAAAGTAGACATCTCAGATGATAAACAAGTCCAAGACTTTGCGGATAAAGCTAGAGATGAGTATGGGCGTGTAGATGTTATCTTTAATAATGCGGGTGTAGATAATAGCGCAGGCCGAATCCACGAGTATCCTGTTGAAGTATTCGATAAAATTATGGCAGTGGATATGAGAGGTACATTCTTAGTAACCAAATTCTTATTACCGTTAATGATGGAACAAGGCGGTTCTATTATTAATACGGCATCATTCTCAGGACAAGCGGCCGACTTATATCGTTCTGGATATAACGCTGCCAAAGGTGCAGTCATTAACTTTACGAAATCTATCGCTATTGAATATGGTCGTGAGAATATTCGTGCGAATGCTATTGCACCAGGAACAATTGAAACACCATTAGTAGACAATTTAGCTGGTACTTCAGAAGATGAAGCGGGTAAAACGTTCCGCGATAATCAAAAATGGGTCACTCCATTAGGTCGATTAGGTAAACCTGAAGAGGTAGGTAAACTTGTTGCATTTCTAGCATCTGACGATAGTTCATTTATTACTGGTGAAACGGTTCGAATTGATGGTGGTGTTATGGCTTATACTTGGCCAGGAGAAATGTTAAGTGATGATAGATGGAAGAATTCAGTAGAATAGCAATTAATTGTAATAGTTAAATTAAAATGAAGGTTAATATTATAACCCCAGTCTATGGCAGTAGACTAGGGTTTAGTGACGTCAAATGACGTTAATCTTCATTATATTAAGCACACCACACACTAGTGTGAGAATGCGATATTTTGATGATATGACTTAAACTATCAAATTCATAATATTTTAACTAGTAACTTACCATTTTATTCTCTCATAAGCATCATCATTTAGTGAACGAACGATTTCAGTTACAAGGCGTACTGAATTTTCATAATCATCTGTGTGGAGTACTGACACATTTGAATGCATATAACGTAAGGCAACGCCAATAGAAATTGTAGGTATACCTTCATTTGCAACATGGATACTTCCTGCATCTGTACCACCGCCAGCTGTTGTATCCCATTGCACAGTAATGTAATGTCTTCTTGCAACTTCTTTAATATGTTGACGTAAGCCTTGATGTGCAACATTAGATGCATCCATTAAGATTACTACAGGACCATTTCCTAAAGTCGTCTCACTTCCAAGGTTGTTCATTCCTGGTGTATCGTATGCGACTGCAACATCCACTGCAATAGCGAGGTCAGGTTTGATTTTATTAGCAGCAACTTTAGCACCACGCAATCCAACTTCTTCTTGCACAGTTGCCCCTGCATATAAATCTACACCGATTTGTTCGTCTTTAAGTCTTTTTAAAACATCGATTGCAAGTGCACAACCGTAGCGATTATCGAATGCCTTAGCAGTTAAATATTTGCCATTCGCTAATTCTTCAAATTCACTATAAGGTGTAATCATATTGCCAACTTCGATACCGTGATTTTCAGCATCTTCTTTACTTCGAACACCGATATCAATGAACATATCTTTAATTTGGACAGGCTTCTTACGTTCTTCTGGATCAAGTACGTGTGGTGGTTTTGAACCGATAAGACCACGGATTTCAGTACCATCATCTGTTGTGATAGTTACTTTTTGAGATAACATGACTTGATTCCACCAACCACCAATAGGTTGGAATTTGATAAATCCATTATTATCGATTTTAGTCACGATAAAGCCAATTTCATCTAAGTGGCCAGCGACCATAAGTGATTTTGTTCCATTGTCACTTGCTTTTTTACCGAAGATACCACCCAAACCATCTTCTATAATTTCATCACTTACAGGCTCTAAATATTCTTTCATCTTTGCCTTTACATTGCGTTCATAACCAGCAATGCCATTTACATCAGTCAATGATTTCAATAATTCAATTGATTCTTTCATAAGCACACACTTCCTAACGTCATTATTTACTATCATTGTAGCATGTAGATTTTTGATTTTCTGAAAAAATTGTTTCTAATAAAAATTATCTGGTAATGATATACGTAATAAGATAAAGTAAATGCTATAATTTAATTGAAAAATGACACAGTGGGAAGTAGATGAGTATGATGAAAAAGTTCTTTGTATTGACGATATTAATGGTGTTAAGTGTAAGTATATTAGGAGCGTGTAGTAAGGAACGCTCTAAGACATATGAAGGTGACATGGAAGGGAAGCATGTATTAACGACATTGTCTTATAAAAAGAATAAAGTAGTAAAACAATCAACGGTAACAACATTAAAATATAATGATTTCGGTATGTCTAAGAAAGAAGCTAAGAAGACGTTCCATGATCATCATCAATTGAAAGACCTTAAAGGTGTATCTTATAGCTTAGAAAATAATCATGAAAAATGGGTTGAAACAATCGATATAAACTATAAAAAAGCAAACATCAAAGAAGTCGAGAAGCACTTCTCTTTAATGGCAACATCTAAAAAAGGCAAAAAGGTCAATATGGAAGGGACCGTTAGAGAATTAAAGAAATTAGGCTTTAAACAAAAAAGTAATATGACAGATGAATAATGAATCATAAAAGCTGTAACAACGAGTAATGCTCAAGTCGTTACAGCTTGTTTTTTATGATTAAATAATGCTAAGTGCATCGTTTAAGTCGTTAATAATATCTTCAGCATTTTCAGTACCTATAGATAGACGAACCATTTCAGGAAGTACACCAGATTGACGCTGTTCTGCTTCAGTCAATTGTTGATGTGTTGTACTTGCAGGGTGGATGACAAGTGATTTAGAGTCTCCTACATTTGCAAGTAATGAGAATAGTTGTAATTTATCTACGAAGCGGGCGATATCTTCCACTGAACCATCCACGCCAAATGTAAGAATAGCACCTTGTCCTTTAGATAGATACTTTTTAGCCAAGCTATGATATTTATTGTTTTCAAGGCCTGGATAATTTACCCAAGTGACTTTAGGATGTTGATCTAAAAATTGAGCAATTTTTAAGGCATTTTCAGAGTGACGTTCCATACGTAGATGTAATGTTTCTAAACCAATTAAAAATTCATGAACATTATAAGGCGATACAGCTGAACCTAAATCACGTAATAATTGAACACGTGCTTTAGTGATGTATGCAGCTTCACCTACATCATTCGTATATGAAATGCCATGATAACTTGGATCAGGTTCGACTAATCCAGGGAACTTACCGTTATCCCAATTAAACTTACCGCTATCAACTATAATGCCGCCTATTGATGTACCATGGCCCCCTATAAATTTAGTAGCTGAATGGATAGCAATATCAGCACCATGTTCAAATGGACGACATAAATAAGGAGAAGCAAAAGTATTATCAATGACAAGTGGTAAACCATTATCGTGAGCAATTTGTGCTACCGCTTCAATATCTAATACATCTATAGCTGGATTACCGATTGTTTCAGCATAAATCGCTCTTGTTTTATCATTAATCGCTGCTTTAAAGTTGTTAGGATCACTAGGGTCAACAAAGTGAACTTTAATACCTAGTTTTGCAAAGGTGATGTTTAATAAGTTATAAGAACCGCCATATAGGTTAGACGATGCTACAATTTCTGAACCAGTTTCCACAATATTAAGTAATGCCAATGTAATAGCAGCTTGACCTGAAGAGGTAGCTAATGCACCAACACCACCTTCTAATTGTGTGATACGAGCTTCAAAGACATTCTGAGTTGGGTTCATAATTCGTGTGTAAATATTACCTGGTTTAGCCAAAGAGAATAGGTCTTGGGCATGTTGCGTATCATCAAAGACATAACTTGATGTTTGGTAAATAGGCACAGCACGTGATTTTGAGAATTCATCGATAACTTGTCCGGCATGAATTGTTTGTGTTTCAAATTTCCAATTTGGATGATTGTCTGTCATAAATATTACCTCCAATCAATAGAATATTCTGATAATTTATTTTTAATTATTATACAGCACTTTAAAATGAAATCAAACTGAATTAGTAGGAATTGAAAGGTAGGGGATAGAATTTCTGAACGATATATATAGGGTGTTCAATAAAATCAAGAAATACTAAGCAAGAGAAGGCACTTGATATAAGCACCTTCTCTTTTTAGTCAGCTATTACGAGTATACGAAATAGCTATAAAATATTATTTTGTCCGAACCTAACCTAAATTTGTCATCGAGTTAACGTATTAATTTCAATTTATAGTCAATGATATTTTCTATTGAACCATCAATGCGTTTAATTACAATATGGTCACTTGTAATTTCATTCGGACTTTTGACACCAACTGCGGCTGCAATGTTAAATAGTCCTTCATGTAAACTTGTAATATAGTTCGTTACTCGATATTGCTTTTCATCGACAATGAGTGCTTTTTCTTTCTTAGGATCTGTCGTCGCAACACCCACAGGACATGTATTTAAGTGACATTGTTGACTCATAATACAACCTACACTAATCATCATGCCACGAGCAATATTAACTAAATCGGCACCTAATCCTAAAGCAATTGCTACTTTATCTGGCGTGATTAATTTACCTGAGGCAAAGATTTTCATTTTATCTCTAATTTGATGTTGCTCTAACATACCAGATACGATAGGCAGCGCCGTAAATAGTGGTAAACCGACACCATCTTGTAATTCTTGGAATGTCGCACCTGTACCACCTTCGCCGCCATCAATTGTGATGAAATCCGGGTAAATATTCATATCAACCATCGATTGAACTAGCGCTTCAATTTCTTCAACTTTACTCACTACGATTTTAAAGCCGACAGGTTTTTGACCTAGTTGACGTAGTTTATCTACAAATTGTAATAAGTCTTCAGGTGAGTCTATAAAATCAAATCGGTTAGGTGAATTCACGGTTTTATAGGGTTCGATGTTTCTGATTTTGGCTATTTCTTCTGTAACTTTATTGCCCTCCATATGTCCACCGCGGGTTTTAGCACCTTGTGCGAGTTTAATTTCAAATGCTTTTACCTCTTTATGATTGGCTGTCTTCAGAAATTGCTCGTCGCTAAAGTTGCCATCTTTATCACGGACACCGAAAAGACCTGGTCCGATTTGGAAGATAATGTCGCCACCACCTTTAAGGTGATATTCTGACAATCCACCTTCACCTGTATTCATCCATGTGCCTGCACGAGCTAACCCTTGAGATAATGCAGTGATTGCTCGACCACCAAGTGCACCGTAGCTCATTCCTGATTGACCGACTAGACGTTTGATTTTATATGGATGTCTTAGATTGTTTCCGAGAATAATAGCGTTATCGTCTGTTAAGTAATACGGATCAATATCTGTTTGATCTCTATGTTCATCACGTTGAAATAAACGCTCGTTGTCTACTTTATAGATAAATGTTGAAATCATAGTTTGATTATCAATTTGTAATTCATTACGTTGTAAAGGAAACATTGTATTTCGTATGTAAAATCCATCCTTATACTCTCGTTGTGTTCCAAAACTAGACATTCGAGAGTTGTATTTACCTGCTAGCACAATATTTGTGTACTGGTTTCTTGAAAATGGTTTCCCCTCTGTATCATTAGCAAATAAGTATTGACGTAATTCTGGTCCAATCTTTTCTGCAAAGTAACGTACACGTCCTAGAACAGGATAATTACGTAAGACACTGTGTTGATTCTGCCCTTTATCTTTAAATAGCAACACAAGTACTAAGCCGATTATTGAAAGAATCACAATAAATATCATGATGTTAACAATAAACTGCATAACTGTAAGTATAGAAATCAATTTTATTTCTCCCCCTTTGAACTTTCTACAATTAAAATCATACACCAATGTAAATCTTTTACAATTTAAATTAGGAAGAAATTTTCAATTTCTTAATATTAATAATCTGATAGAATAACAAATGATATATGACATACATGTATTTCGATGATAAAGTATGATGTACAAGATGTAAGAGGTGACCTATGAAAAAAAAGGGAAAGTCATTGAAACAAGAGGGTTTAAGAAATCAATGGGGAAGTCCTGAAGTAGTAAAAAAAGATTTCTTATTAATACCCATTTACATCGTTTTTCAAAATTTAATGCCAATTATTATTGTTTTCGGTGTTCTAGGTGTTCATGCGATGATAACGCAAGACCCGCCACCACTCTATTTATATAATTTGATGTTGAGCGTCAGTTTCGTTATAGCGCAATTTATTGTTATCGTATCATTTTTTGCATTACATAAACTCTATATTGCTGATGTGTCATTTAGACAATTTCGCATTGCTAAACGTAATTACTTACCATTAATAGTTAGTGTGAGTATCAGTGCATTATTGCTATATTATGCTTTTAATTTTGTAGCGCAGAAACTACCTAAACCTTTAAGTTATGATGTAACTCAAGCGCAACTTCGTCTTGAAGGTCTATTCAATCATCCAATTGCAATTGTGTTTACTTTTATTACAGTGGTTGCATTACAACCTTTAATTCAAGAATTAATTTATCGACATTTAATCATTCATGAACTCGGAAAAAAGCTGAATTTGATGGTAGTTATTGTATTGAGTATAGTGATAGAAGTAAGTGTACAGGTATATGACTTGATATCCATCATGGAAGTGATACCGTATTTAATATTATCAATTGGCTCTATCATTATTTACATAAGAAGTGGAAAGAGTTTAGCAGCATCATATCTTTATCATAGCTCTGTACATTTGGTGATATTTATTACTACAATGGTAGAGAAGTTCTTTTAATTTTTGATAATAGTTGAAATTTACATATTCAAAAAGAATAGATAGGGAGAGACTTATGACAAATGAATATGAACATTCGCAAGAAACATCTAAGCATTCACAACTAAACAATGAATTTGCATCAAAACGAATTGTTAAACGTGATTTCTGGCTTATACCAGGCTACTTAATTATTAATATTGTTTTGCCATTGATATTAACAATAGTTGTAATGATTACGATTGTAGCTATTACGGGTCAAACCTCACAAGATCCTTTCATAAAACAATTAATGGGGATTAATCAAATTTTTGTCTTATTAGGACAGTGTCTGTTATTACTATTATTTTATTTAATGCATCGCAAATCGCTTATTCCATTAGCAATTCAACGCTTTAAAGATTTGAAAAAACATATCATACTGATTATTGTTGTTCTCATTGCGATGTATTTGGCACAATTTTTATACGGAAACTTAATAGAATTGCTACCTGAAAAATATCAGTTTAATAATACTGAAAATAATAAACAAATTGAGGAACTCTTTAAGACGAGATGGATTTGGCCAATATTATTTTTAGATATAGTAATCGTTACGCCAATCGTTGAGGAATTACTCTTTAGACATCTCATTATTCATGAACTCGGTAAGAAATTAACATATGGTGCAATGTACGTTGTATCAGTATTAATCTTTGCTGGATTACACGTACTAAGCGCATCATCTCCATTTGAAGTTGGACCATATTTAATTATGGCTATTGGATTTGTTGTTGCGTATCACTATAGTGGTCGTAACTTAGCAATCACCATTACGTTGCATATGATAAATAACTTAATTTCATATTTCTCTATTATTATTTCGATTATTTGGTAATCGATTTACTCCGATTGAAGTGAGATACAGTGAATCAAGAAATGTTAACTTGAATTTGCTTATTTTACTTCTTTTTTTGTTATTATAGATATAAATGATGCTAGAACAGATTAAATAAAAAAGTATTTTAATTTATTTTCCAATAAAAGTAATAGTTAAGAGGAGGTTAGTAACAGATGTTATTAAACATCAAAAATTTATCATATAAAGCGGATAGACGTATGATACTCAAAAATATCAACTTTCAATTAAATGAAGGTGAGGCAGTAGCAATCATAGGTCCATCCGGTAGTGGGAAGAGTACATTTTTAAAGCAGATTAATAATCTAATTAGCCCGACAGATGGGGAACTTTATTTCAAAGATAAGCCATTCAATGACTATCCTCCTGAAGAATTGCGTATGAAGATAAGTTATCTCATGCAACAGAGTCAACTTTTTGGTGAGACGATTGGGGATAACATGTCATTTCCAGCGTTAGCTCGTGATGCGCACTTTGATAAGGAAAAGGCACTCGATTTATTGAAGAAAGTAAACTTAGGTCAGTATGATTTAAACTCTAAGATTGAACATCTATCCGGAGGTGAACGTCAAAGGATTACGATTGCACGTCAACTTATGTATCGTCCGGATATATTATTGCTAGATGAATCTACAAGTGCACTCGACACGCAAAATAAGCACATTATTGAACAAATGATTTTTGACATGGTTAAAGAAGGTGTCGCAGTCTTATGGATTACGCACAGTGATGACCAGAGTATGAGACATTTTCATAGAAGAATAACAATTAGTGATGGTGAGATAACGAAAGAGGAGGCGTTAAATCAGAATGAGTAATACAGCCCTTTGTTTAACTGCATTATTATTATTAATTCCAATCTTTATTTCGTATAAAGAAGGGTTACATATTATTAAAGATTTAGTAGTAGCTTCCGTACGTGCAGTTGTACAGTTAATCATCTTAGGTTTTATATTGCACTATATTTTCAAAATAGATCAAGCATGGATATTAATGTTAGCAGTGCTAATCATTATTATAAACGCATCGTGGAACACAATTAACCGTGCTTCTCCTGTTATGCATCATGTCTTTTGGATTTCATTTATTGCTATATTTATTGGAACTGCCTTACCGCTAACTGCTACTGTATTAGCTGGAGCGATTGATTTCAAAGCAAATGAAGTTATTCCGATAGGTGGTATGTTAGCTAATAATGGCCTTATCGCGATTAATTTAGCTTACCAGAATTTAGACCGAGCATTTGTTAAAGATATTACTGATATTGAATCTAAGCTTACATTAGCGGCCACACCTAAATTGGCTTCTAAAGCATCAATTAGAGAGAGTATACGACTTGCTATCGTACCTACGATAGACTCGGTAAAAACATACGGTCTAGTTTCTATTCCTGGTATGATGACAGGCTTGATTATTGGTGGCGTACCACCATTACAAGCGATTAAATTCCAATTGTTAGTTGTGTTTATTCATACAACGGCTACAATTATGTCAGCGTTAATCGCGACATATTTAAGCTATAATCAATTCTTTAACGTCCGTCATCAATTAGTGGCGCGTAATAGTGCACTTAACGCACCCGATGAAGAAGATGAAGATAAATAAATTAAAAAGTCAGTTTTCACTTGAATCACCAAATGAAAACTGACTTTTAATCTACTATGCTTTGTCCACTAATATGATATGGAAATGTACACCTTGCTTAGATGGTAATAGTGTAATTGAACCATGATGATAATTAACAGCGTCTTTTATGATAGATAAACCGATACCATGTTGAGCTTTATTTGCTTTCGACGTATACGACTGTTTAAATAATGCATCAATATTATCGTGAGGTAAACCTCGACCATCATCCATATAATCAATCATCAAGTTATTTTCAATTTTAGAAAAAGTAATCTTTATGCTAGGGTTGATCTCATTATGATCAATACTATTATTAATTAAATTGATCAGCAGTCTCTCGAAATACAATTTATTACCATAAAATGTTGACCCATCTTCAAAATGAAAGTCGCAAGTTAGGGATTGGTAACCAATAATCTGAGCAATTCGATTAACTGTTGATTGAATAGGGAAGTTCTCTTTATCATGCTTCATCTGATTGGTTTCCATATCAAAGGTTTGATTCAAGCTATCAATCAAATCACTCATAAACGTTGCTTTCTCCGAAATAAGTTGAACATAAGATTGTGACTGTTCATCTGCTTGTATTAGTTTAGAGTAACCATAAATTGTTGTAAGTGGCGATTTTAAATCATGTGAAATTTGACTAATCCATTTCGATTTATAATACGACATTTGATTATGGTAAAACTTATCAGACAGCATTTGTTCATTCAATTTCGACAAAGATGCGTCCAGTTCCGGATATGTTCGACGATTCTTAAATCGTTTACGCTTCGACGTCGGCTGGTGTAGTTTGCCTAGCGACAAATTACCTATCCAGTCAATGTAAAAGGATAACGGTCTTGTAAGACGTTTTGAAATTAACATGGCCGTTAAAGCAACTAAAATGACGTTAGCCATAATAAACGTGATGAAAAGTAAAATATATGTATTCTTACTATCATTGAAAGCTTCTCCAAAGTTATCATTCCACAATATCGTTCTTTGACCTGGATTCTTCACAAATTGAAGTTCATTGTTTGAAATTGAATAGTTGTAATGATTGAAATCTAAAGATGATAAACTATCAAGTAGTTGTGATGTTTTGATTTCATCGCTATTTGTTATTTTAGGTTGTTTCATTTTATTTCTATAGATATAAACAAGATACGTGCCTTCTTTTGATACAACAGAATTCGCATTATTTATGTTATTTAATAGCGTTGGTTTTATATTTGAATTACGTTTCGATTTTGGGTAGAGAATGTCTCCATTTTTACGGACGAAGTATAAATCGACGTTACTCTTTTTGGCTAAAGATTTAAGATTAGCATTGGGTTCTTGAGTAATGCCATAAGTCTCTAAGTAAGTAGGCTCAATCTCATTAATATCCCAATAAATATTTGGTAATACTTTAAAAAACAGTATGATAATTAATGTACATGTGATAGTGAAATTTAGAAGTACAAATATAGTCATATATTTAAGAAATTTTAATGTAAATTTATTGATCATTGCCATCTTCCTTGAACATGTATCCTTTGCTGCGTACAGTTTTAATCATCTTAGGTGAATTAGGAGCCGCTTCAATCTTCTTACGCAAAGTTCTAATATGTACCATCAAAGTGTTATCGTCGACACCTGTATCATATCCCCAAACTTTAGCGTATAGCTGATCTTTCGTAAGTACTTGGTTCTTGTTTTTAACAAGATACGTTAATAAATTATATTCGCGATTCGTAAGGTTGATTGGTTTCTCATTTACACACACTTCCATACTATTAAAGTTAATAGTTAAATCATTATAACGATACATCGACTGACCTTTATCGTTTAAATGTAATGAAACTCTATAGTATAACTCCATAGGGTCAAAGGGTTTCTTAATATAATCAACTGCACCTTGTTCAAAGCCTTTATAGACATCTAAATGTGTTGTTTTAGCAGTCACTACTATGACAGCTGTGTCATTTAAATCAATATATTTCAGTAACTGATAACCATCTTCAGACTTTAAATTTAAATCTAATAATATAACTTGAAAATTGAAGTTCAGTAATTCATATTTTGCATCCTCAATATTATCAACAGATTTAATATGTTGTATCCCTTTTGTACTTAAAGATAATTTCATCAACTCATTAATATCTTTATCATCTTCAATAATGAGCACTTCACCGTTCATTAAAACCACCTCAATATCTATCTTATACAACTTTTTAACATTTAACTATTCCGGTAATTATGATTTAAGGAAAAATTAAGATTAAACTAAGTAGTATTTAATTTAAAAATTTTACTATATAACTAAATCATTTAACGAAGGAGCAAATTAAATGAAAGTTATATCCCAGCTGCTTGGAATTATGATTACATTACTTGCACTATTTAATATACTTAGATTATTAATAAGTCTAATAGAAAGTTATTTTAGTATGAATTTCGGTATTGATTTTTTGTTGCATAATAATTATGTGACTTACGGCGCAATTGCATTACTTGTTGTTTCAGCATTTCTACAAGAACTTATCGAACATCAATACAACAATAATGAAAGTCTCTTTTAAAACATTGGGGAAGAAAAATATAAGTGAATATTATATAATGGAACAGTTACGAAACTTGAAGAACAGTGCGTAGCTGTTTTTTTATGTAAAAAGATTAAATGAAAGGAGTATGAATGATGTCTGTTATGCGGATAGCGACATTTATCATCAGTGTATTTATAGTAGGTATGGTTGAAATGATGGTCGCTGGTATCATGAATTTAATGAGTGATGACTTAGGTGTTTCAGAAGCAATAATTGGACAACTTGTCACACTTTATGCATTAACCTTTGCGATATGTGGACCTATACTTGTTAAATTAACAAATCGATATCCTGCACGTCCTGTATTATTATGGACTTTAGTCATCTTTGTAGTAGGTAATGGAATCATCGCTGTGGCGCCTAACTTTACGATTCTAGTCATTGGACGTATATTATCTTCAGCTGCAGCTTCATTAATCATTGTTAAAGTCTTAGCGCTCACAGCAATGCTAACGATACCTAAGAACAGAGGTAAGATGATTGGCGTTGTCTATACTGGATTCAGTGGGGCAAATGTCTTTGGTGTGCCCATTGGTACGATGATTGGTGATTGGATTGGTTGGCGTTTCACATTCGTATTTATTATTGTTATTAGTCTTATTGCCGGCTTATTAATGTTGAAATATCTTCCAACTACTACGGAACTCAATCAAGCCAATAGAATGTATAATAACGTTTCCGATGATAATCAAGTCACATCTCATATTGTTCGACCAGTTGAGATCATTAAGTTTTTAGCAATTACATTGCTTATTCTAATCGCTAATTCAGTGACGTTTGTATTTATCAATCCACTTATTTTAGAAAATGGTCACTCCATGGGCTATGTATCATTAGCACTACTCGTTAATGGCGTTGCCGGTGTTGTTGGTACATCAATGGGTGGTGTACTAGCTGATAAATTGACTAGTAAGCGATGGTTAATTATTGCTTTCTCAGTATTTATTGTCGTGATGCTAGCCATCAATTTAATTTTATCTACAACAGTACTATTATTAGTTGGACTCTTTATTTGGAATATCGTGCAATGGAGTACGAACCCTGCGATACAAAGTGGTATTATCGAACATGTTGAAGGTGACACAAGTCAAGTTATGAGTTGGAATATGTCTTGTCTTAATGCAGGTATTGGTTTAGGTGGTATTATCGGTGGCCTTGTTGTTTCAAATATGAATGTTGAAGCGGTCACGTTTGTAAGTGCCTTTATAGGTTTATTAGGACTGATTATTGTACTTACATTAAAGAACGTACATTATGCTAAAAATTAATATCATATAACCATTTTAAGAGCCTGGGACATAAATAATATGATGATGCTATTTTGCAAATTCGCAGTAGCTGACTGAACTGAAAATGCGCTTAAATCAAGCTTTTTTCAGTTCTAGTCATCCTTGCGGGGGTGGGACGACGAATTTAAAAAGAATTCTGTCCCACTCCCTTTCTTTATTTATTTACATGTGGTTCTAAGTTGTTTATCGAGTAAGGTTCATAGGGCATGGTGCCTGTTCTAGCGTAATGAACTAAGTCACTTATCATACGTTTGCTTAATTCGAACTCATTGTTTGAAAGTTTAATAGAGTGACCCTGTAGTATATCCATCTTACCGAACCAGAAGACTAAATCTAAAATATGATAAGCACTTGCAAAATGAACATGTTCAGGTCGAGCCCAATCAAAGCGTAACAACCAACGATAAGAATTATTACTCATTTGTTGAAGTAACGTGAATGTTGGCTGTTTAAAATATAATTCCGTCACGACATGTGCTTGTTGTTTTCCAGTTTGAACACGACTGAAATCGACGTGAATATGATTTAATTTCATGACATCAACGAAACGTTGAGGGCTCAGTTTTCGTGATTCATTTCGGATATAACAATCGCCTTCATCTTTCGTATAGCTTAATACAATGGGTTTGTTGAATTCAGTTAGAGGCCTACACATCTTGCTATCTTTAATCGGTTGATATATCAATTCTAAGCCTTTAGATTTGCCACGTGCTTCCGCGTCATATGCCATTAATTGTAGAATTGCTTGATCATCTAAATCGTTTATACTTTTTCCGGAAAAGTGTTGTTGCATTAAATCATCAAAATGTTGTGCTTTCATCATGCCAGTTTTTGCTGAATCTAACTGCAATATGCCACTTAATAACATCACTTGATGATAATAGTGGTCAAGTTGTGGTTGCTGCATCAATGCTTGAATACTCATACTGCCTGCTGATTGACCCCATAATGTAACATTGTCAGGATCTCCACCAAAATACTTAATAAAATGTGCAACCCACTTTAATACCGCAATTTGATCAGACAGACCGTTATTTTTATCGTAGTGCGCGTTAAAGTAAGACCAATCTAGAAATCCCAATGCACCTAATCGATAGTTGAACGTAATCACAATGACATCATATTGCTCAACAATATGTTCTGGAGTATATAATTCTGCTGAACCATGACCATTTATAAAGCCACCACCATAAAAGTAAATGATTACAGGTTTCTTTGCTTTGCCAGTAGATTGACGCCAAATGTTTAAATGTAGGCAATCTTCATTAGGTTGAAATTTCTGTTTCGTAGTTGAAAAGAAAGTTTCTAATTTATTGAATGGTTGTGGAGGGATTGCTCTGAATTGTGTAGCATCAACCAATGTATCATAACTATAGATAGGACTAGCGTGTTTAAAACGACGATGTCCAATAGGGGGATATGCATAAGGAATGCCTAGAAATAAATCTAAATTCTTATGTGTCAAACCTTCGAAAGAACCATATTTCGTATTAATTATTACCATCAGATTATCACCCAACATTTATCAATTACTTTAACTATAGCATTATTTTATAAGTTGAAAGATATTGAATACTGTTCTATTCTAAAAAAAACCTAAGTATGAACGTAGTCACACTTAGGTTTACAATATTAATCATTATGTTGTTGGATTGCTTCTTTTCTTTCAGGTTCCTGTTGTTCTGCTTCCAATGTATCTTCTTTCATTTGTTTATTAATCTTCTTAGCGCGTTTGTAATATACACTCTTGAAGTGGCTTGTAATACCAATTCTATAAAAGACAAGTGCTAAAACAATTATAACTAGGAAATCGTAAGGGTAGTGTATTAGGTTAATACCTTTAAACTCTTTACTACCGATAAATGACATACAAGCTAATAAGATTAAGTAGACAATAATCCACATACTTCCACCGATTTGTTTTTTAGTGTTTTTCCAATTCATTTTATATTCATAGAAGAAATAAATTGGTAATCCTAAAATAATAATCAATATAACTTCAGCTGTGGTTGGCCACATCGCCCAATAAATTGCTAATGAAGCAAGTACAAAAGATAATGGCGCCATTACTTTTAACATCGTGCCTCGGAATGGTCTGTGTAATTTAGGTCCCATTTCACGTAACGACATTACCGTAGTTGGTCCTGTTAAGTATGCGACTAATGTTGCTGTTGAAATAACAGCGGCTAATACACCCCAATCACGGAATAAGGTCACCATAACCATACTGATGATCGCATTAAATACGATGGCTACACGTGGAATATTATAAGTTGTATTAATTTTACCTAAGAACTTAGGAATATGACCATTACGTTCCATTGCATTTAATACACGACCAGTAATCGCAACAAATGATACGCCTGTACCAAATGGTGAAACAACCGCTTCGATGTATAGCAAAATAGCTAACCAGTTGATACCTAATAAGATTGCCATGTCTGCGAATGGTGAATTGAAGTTGATACCACTCCATCCATGCTCATGAATCATTGATTGTGGCATAGATGTAATAAATGTACTTTGTAGTATGATGTACAGAATTGCGCTCAACGTTAATGAAATTGCAATTCCACGTGCAATATTCTTTTCAGGATTTTTAATTTCAGATCCCATATTAATGATTGTTTGGAATGCATTAAATGAGAAGATGATTCCTGATGTTGTTGTTGCTGCAAAGATTGGTGCGCTACCGTACGGCATAAATTCGCCAATAGATGAACCGTAGTTACTAGTGTCGAAACCTGAAAGCATTAACATGATGATTGTTAGTAACGGTACACCTAATTTAAAGAACGAAATTAAACTAGTGAAAGACGTTAATAATTTAACTGACCAATAGTTTAATAAAGAAAAAATAATGATAATGACATAGACAGCGAATAATCCTGTCGTACTGATTGAACCATTATGCATTAATGCAGAAGTTGGTTTTGCCCAATCCCATGGCCATGAACTGATGTATTGTACAGCAGATACTGCTTCAATTGGAATGATAGTAACTAATGATACCCAGTTTGCCCATGCGGCAATAAATCCTAACAATGAACCGTGTGAGTATTGAGCATAGTTACTCATACCACCAGATTGCGGAAACATTGTTCCTATTTCGATATAGTTATAAGAAATCGTTCCTATAACTATAAACCCGATAATCCAAGATAAAATGGCTGCAGGACCAGCTGCAGAAGAAGCTTCCCATGCACCAAATAACCAACCTGAACCAATTAAACTTCCTAGTCCTAATAATACAAGTTGGACCAGATTGATCTTACCTTCGTTATTATTTTGTCCCATAAATACTCCTTTATGTTGTTTTAATATTCATCAAAAATGATACGTTATAATTATACGCTTATCATTTCATTAGTCAATTCATGATTTTGTAAATTTACAAATGATTGTGTAATTAATAGTTATTTATTGACTTAAATAATATAATGATTGTATTGTTATCAAACTAATGATATGAGGTGACTAAGGTGCCAGAGAAACAATCCGATAAACAGGTATTAGCTTTTTTAGAAAAAGAAAGTCAATGGAAGGAATCTTATCAATATTTAAGAAATTTAATATTTGATGAGTCAGAATTAGAAGAAGCATATAAATGGATGCATCCAACATATACCATTAATGATAAAAATGTTATAACGATTCATGGTTTTAAACATTATGTAGCGTTACTATTTCATAAAGGTGCAATTATAGAAGATAAATATGAAACGCTAATTCAACAAACAGAGCGAGTTCAAGCAGCAAGACAGATACGCTTTAAAACACTGGAAGAAATTAAAGAACGTCGAGATGAAATTTTATATTATATTAATGAAGCCATTGAAGTTGAAAAGGATGGCAAGAAAGTTGAAATGAAGAAGACAGAGGACTATGAAATACCTGAAGAATTACAGCAAGCATTCAATGATAATCCTAATTTAGAAGAGGCATTTTACAAATTAACGCCTGGTAGACAGCATCAATACATATATCACATTTCACAAGCTAAGCGTAGTCAAACAAGACAAAGCAGAGTTGAAAAATATATTGATCATATTCTTGATGGTAAAGGGATGCACGATAAATAGATTTAGAATGAAAGAAGCATTTAATCAACATCGCTAAAGATGAAGATTAAATGCTTTTTAAATGATGTTAACAATAGTTCAAATTAGATAGTCAATTAACCATTTAATTTAACTAAAATTTTAGCTTGAGATTTATCGTTTACTAATTGTTCGAATCCAGATTCAACAATGTTTTCTAATTCGATTTCATCTGTTACTACGCTCTTAACATCTAAACTACCGTTCGCAATTAAATCAATTGTTTGTTGGAATGTAGTAGGAGAGTATGCAATTGTAGAAGTTAATTGAACACCTGAGTTAGTTAATAACATTGGATCGAAATCTACTGCATGAGCAAAGATTGATACGATGACAACTGTACCTCTTGGACGCGTAACTTGTACAGATTGAGATAATGTTACACCAACACCAGCAACTTCAAATGTAACATCTACACCATTTTCTGTATGTTCGTTAATAAAGTCTACAGGATTTGTATTACCAGAGTTAACTACATGCGTAGCGCCGACTTCTTTAGCTTTAGCTAAACGTTCTTCAGATAAATCAAATACGAAGATTTTACTTGCACCAGCTGCTTTAGCTGCAACAATTGTTAATAAACCAATTGGGCCAGCACCAAATACTGCTACTGTATCACCAAATAATAATTTACCTTCTTTAACTGCTTGAACCGCAACTGCAGTAGGTTCTACTAAAGCACCTTCTTTATCAGATACACTTTCAGGTAATGCATATACATTTTCTTCTGGCGCATTTGTAAATTCGGCAAAGCCACCATCAGAGCCTAAACCGATAAATGAATAGCCATCATATAAATCAACGCTTTCATCTTTCTCGTGTTTAGATACAGTTGGGTTAACAACTACGCGGTCACCTTTTTTATATTTAGTAACGTCTTTACCAACTTCTTCAACAACACCAGCAAACTCATGTCCTAAAGTAACAGGTGCTTTTTGTCCAAGTAGTGGATCAGGTTTATCTGTAGAGATGAAGACTGGTCCTTCTAAGTATTCATGTAAATCAGTTCCGCAAATACCTGCCCATGAAACTTTTACTTTAACTTCATTGTCTTTTAATTGCTTAGGTTCACGATCTTCCACGCGAACATCTTTTTGACCATACCATACTGCTGCTTTCATTTTTACAACATCCCTTCAATAAATACTTATTACACCTATAGACTAATACTATTAATTTTGGAATGCAATTTTGAATTCAGCTTCAAATTATTTACTTAGAAAAGTTTGACAATTTGATGAATTTTATTGTGAGCAACTTTATTTTCGACAGTTTTTTAACTTGATCATGCTTGAAACAACTTTAAAAAAATGTAATTGTGAATTTTTTTAATCTTTTCATATAAGAAATGTTTCAAAAAATTATATAGGGTATATAGATATAAAAGATGGAAAAAGCTTGAATTATATTGAAATTGAATTAATTAAAATTTTATGAAGCAAAGGCCATGAGGCTCTTGTTTAACTTATTACGTATTTGTTTAACAATGGGACTACTGGCCTTTTTGTTTTATGAGCTTTTTTATCTGGCAACAATAGGAAGGAGCAATATAATGACGCTAAGTATTAAGAACTTAACAAAAATTTACTCTGGCAATAAAAAAGCAGTAGATAATATTTCATTAGATATTGAATCTGGTGAATTTATTGCCTTTATTGGGACAAGCGGTAGCGGTAAAACGACAGCTTTACGAATGATTAACCGAATGATTGAAGCCACTGACGGCACAATTGAAATGAATGGGAAGAATGTTCGAAATATGAATCCAGTTGAATTACGTAGAAGTATTGGCTATGTTATTCAACAAATTGGATTGATGCCTCATATGACCATTAGAGAAAATATTGTCTTGGTACCAAAGTTGCTTAAATGGTCTAAAGAGAAGAAGGATGCTAAAGCAAAAGAATTAATCAAGTTAGTAGACTTACCTGAAGACTATTTAGATCGTTATCCATCTGAATTATCAGGTGGTCAACAACAACGTATTGGTGTCGTACGTGCATTAGCTGCAGAGCAAGATATCATCTTAATGGATGAACCTTTTGGTGCATTGGATCCAATTACGAGAGATACTTTACAGGATTTAGTTAAAGATCTTCAAAAGAAATTAGGGAAAACATTTATTTTCGTGACACATGATATGGACGAAGCGATAAAGCTCGCAGACCGTATTTGTATCATGTCTAAAGGGAAAGTTGTTCAATACGATACACCGGATAATATTCTTAGAAATCCTGCCAATGATTTTGTTAGAGAATTTATTGGACAGAATAGATTGATTCAAGATCGTCCGAATATGAGAACGGTTGAAGATGCGATGATTAAGCCTGTTACGGTAAATGCCAACGACACTCTTAATGATGCAGTCAATGTTATGCGACAAAGACGTGTTGACACAATATTTGTAGTCAACAATCATCATCATTTACTTGGATTCCTAGATATTGAAGATATTAACCAAGGGTTACGTCAACGTAAGGAATTAATTGATACAATGCAACGAGATGTTTACAAAGTCCATATTGATTCTAAATTACAAGACTCCGTACGTACGATATTAAAGAGAAATGTTAGAAACGTACCAGTCGTTGATAATGACAATGCACTTATAGGTCTAATTACACGTTCTAATCTTGTTGACATTGTCTATGACTCTATTTGGGGTGAAGAAGATGATGAGATGACATTGTCTGATTCGCACATGAATGATGTCGAACGTGAAAATGAGTTAGGTAACATTGAAAAAAATGAACATGCCGAAGACCGTCATAATGACGCTACATCGAAACAAAAAGATGTTACAGATAGATTAGACACACATGATGTGAAGGATTCTGACCATTCGGGAGTTGATCGTTAATGCGCCAATTTTTCCAAGAATATGGAAGCCAACTCGTATCGAAAACGATAGAACACTTTTACATATCAATTATCGCGTTATTAATTGCGATTGTAGTTGCGGTTCCGTTAGGCATTTTATTATCTAAGACGAAACGTATTGCAAATGTAGTGTTAACGATAGCGGGTGTGCTTCAAACAATTCCGACGTTAGCAGTATTAGCCATTATGATTCCAATCTTTGGTGTAGGTAAGACGCCAGCAATTGTCGCATTGTTCATTTATGTATTGTTACCAATTTTAAACAATACAGTTCTGGGAGTACAAAATATTGATAAGAATATCATCCAAGCTGGAACAAGTATGGGTATGACTAAGATGCAGTTAATGAAAGATGTCGAATTGCCATTAGCCTTACCACTTATAATTAGTGGTATACGTTTATCAAGTGTATACGTAATCAGCTGGGCTACATTAGCTAGTTACGTTGGCGCTGGTGGACTCGGTGATTTAGTCTTTAACGGATTAAATTTATATCAGCCACCAATGATTATTAGTGCTGCAATTCTTGTAACGTGTCTGGCTTTACTTGTCGATTTCATACTTTCTTTAATTGAAAAGTGGGCCGTGCCTAAAGGGCTTAAAGTATCTAGATAAATACAAAGGGAGGATTTTAAAATTATGAAAAAGTTAAAACTTACTTTCATACTTCTTGCAATGTCTCTCATCGTATTATCTGGATGTAGTTTACCAGGTTTAGGCGATGGTGACGGTAAAGATAGTGTGAAGATTACTGCCACAGAAACTAGTGAAACAAAAATTATGGCAAATATTGAAAAACTAATGATAGAACATTATACAAATGGCAAAATAAAACCTACTATTGTTGGTAATTTAGGTTCCAGTATTATTCAACATAATGCATTACAACGTGGAGATGTGAATATGTCAGCAGTAAGATATACTGGAACAGAATTGACGAGTGTACTTGATGCACCACCAACAAAAGATACTAAAAAAGCAATGTCAGAGTCACAAAGATTATTTAAAGAAAAATATAATCAGAAATATTATGACTCATTTGGGTTTGAAAATACGTATGCATTCATGGTTACTAAAGAAGTAGCTGAGAAATATCATTTAGAAAAAGTTTCCGACTTAAAAAAATATAAAGATGAATTACGTTTAGGCATGGATACACAATGGATGAACCGTGCTGGTGATGGATATCCAGCTTTCCAAAAAGAATATGGGTTTAAATTTGCGAGTGCACGCCCAATGCAAATTGGTTTGGTGTACGATGCTTTAAAAAATAAAAAATTAGATGTTGCTGTTGGTTATTCAACCGATGGACGTATTGCTGCTTACGATTTGAAAATCTTAAAAGATGATCGTAAATTCTTCCCACCATATGATGGAAGTCCATTAGCAACTGAAAAACTAATCAAAGATCACCCTGAAATTGACAAAGCATTGAAAAAATTACAGGGACAAATTAGTACTAAAGAAATGCAGAAATTAAATTATGAAGCGGATGGAAAAGGTAAAGAACCTGCCGTTATTGCAGAGGAATATTTGAAGAAACATAATTATTTTGAAGATGACAGTAAGAAAGGTGGTCAAAAATAATGAAAGGTAACTTGTTAAGCTCACTTTATGAATACTATACCTTGAACTTTGGCTATCTGATGGAACTCTTTTTCAAACATTTATTAATGTCTATTTATGGCGTGTTATTCGCTTGTATTATTGGCATTCCGATAGGGATTTTAATTTCAAGATATACAAAGTTATCATGGCCTATTATTACTATCGCGAATATTATCCAGACAGTTCCAGCAATCGCGATGTTAGCAATACTTATGCTAGCACTTGGGTTAGGGCCTAATACTGTAGTGTTTGCAGTATTCTTATATGCGTTACTTCCAATTATTAAGAATACGTACACTGGCATTACAGAAGTAGACTACAATATTAAAGATGCAGGCAAGGGTATGGGAATGACTAAGAATCAAGTCATGCGTATGATTGAATTGCCATTGTCATTATCAGTGATTATTGGTGGTATTCGTATTGCTCTAGTTGTAGCGATTGGTATCGTGGCAATTGGCTCATTTATTGGAGCTTCTACACTAGGAGATATTATTATACGAGGTACAAACTCTACTGATGGTACGGTTTATATACTTGCTGGTGCCATTCCAATTGCGTTAATTGCGATTATTATAGATTTAGGATTACGTTTATTAGAAAAGAAACTCAATCCAACGAATAATAGTAAGAAACGAGACAATAAAGTTCAAAGTATTAATTAATGGTTACAAATGAAAAAGAACCTGAGCACAACATTGTGTTCAGGTTCTTTTTAAAATGTTTAGAATAAAATTGAAGCTAATGGTGGAACAATGGCAACGATAATTACGCCAACGATAACAACGGCGATACTACCCATTGACTCTTCAGTTTCACCAAGTTCTTTGGCTGCAGCTACGCCAAGTGTGTGTCCACTTGTACCAAGGGCTAAACCACGAGCGATTGGATTTGAAATTTTAAACCACTTAACAATTTTAGTACCTAATGCAGAAATAACAACGGCATTTAGAATAACGGCTAATGACGTTAACTCTTTGACGCCACCAATACCTTGTGATACTGGAAGGGCGATCGCAGTTGTAGCAGCTTGTGGTAGCATTGAAGCACCAATTTGATCGCCTAATTGGAATACAATAGCTACTAAGTAAATTAAGATAAGTGCGATTAACGTTCCAATTGCGATACCCCCAAAAATTTGTAGCCAATATTTTTTAAGTACATCACGTTTTTTATATAAAGGGATGGCGAAACTAATTGTTGCTGGCTCTAAGAAGAAGTTAATAATGTCTCCACCTATTTTGTAATTTTCATAACTAATACCTGTTACTTTTAAAAATACGATCCCCGCAACCATTGCTACGAAAAGTGGTGCTAGTAAGAAGAAACCGTTCGTTTTTTTATAGAAATATTGTGCAATGACAAATGGTATTAATGAGACTAATATACCAAAATACGGTGTTGTAATTCCTAAATGATCTACCATTAGTTACCCTCCCCAAGTTTAGTTTGTTCATTTTGCTCTTTAGATGGGAATAATGTTTTTGTTACGAATAATTGTGAAACAAATCCTACACAGATAAGTAGTAATAACGTTGAAATAATAATTAATAGCAATATTAAAATAGGATGTTGGCTTAATATTGGTAAAGAATTGATAACCGAAATTCCGGCCGGTACGAATAAGAAACTAATATTATTCGTTAATGCTGTGCCGACACCTTCAACTTGACCTAATTTGACCACACCAGTGCATAATAGGATGAATAGTAATACGAGTCCTATTACTGACGCTGGCATAGGAAATGGTATGAAACTTTCAATAATTTTAGATATAAATAGTACGATAGCAATCGTTAATGCTTGCTGAAAGAAATTATACGTTTTTGCTAACTTATGATTTCCTTTATGAGCATTACTTTGTGATTGTTCATTTGCCATATTTTAACGCTCCCTTTCTCTTTCCCTTACAGATAGAATATTATGAAAACGTTTACTATTGTGAGTTTTGGCAGTGACTTACAAAAATTAGGACGTGAGTTGCAATATATTCAAGTTGAAAATCAAATAGTCAAAATAATAACAAATGATAAGACATTTATTTATAAAATAAAAAAGTATTTAACCTTATTTGGCGTATCAAATATTGATGTTTGCCATAGATTAAATACTTATTAAGATGATTAATATGTTTACGTTGTATGTTTGACTGGTTAAGCAAGGCCAATTTCATGTTTAAATGCCTTCATAAATGATCGACTAACTTGAAATTTATCTCCCGATGTCATGGTTACTTGATAGGTATAATTGAACCAATGTTCAACGCTATCGATATGCGTTTTATTAATGATAGTCGCACGATGAATTTTAATAAATGTGTTATTCGATAATTTCTTTTCATAGTAGTTAAGTGGTTCATTAGTTTGATATGTGCGATGAGTGGTATTTATCGTTGTTATCCCATTGTTGACTGAAACTGCTGTGATGTCATCTTTTCGGATCACATAGATACGTTCATTCATTTCAATTGGTAGTACGGTTTGGTCTTCATTTTCTTGGCGATCATCTTGTTGCATTGATAGCGTAGATGGTTCACTTGTTATATGATCTATCTCATTGCTATTAGATATTTGATGCTTAACTTTATTGACTGCTTGCTCTATACGTTCAAGTTCAAAAGGCTTGAGTATATAATCAATTGCATCAAGTTCAAAGGCTTTAACTGCAAATGTATCGTGTGCCGTTGCAAAAATAATGTGTGGTGGTTGTTTCATTTTCTTTATTTTTTGTGCTAAATCTATACCACTTTCATCCATAAGATTGATATCTAAAAAGACTAAATCATATGTTTCTGATAAAAGTTTTTCTAACGTTTCTTCTATGTTTTCAGCTTCATCAATCACGTTAAATCCAGATATCTCATTTAATAAGTAATGAAGCTCATTTCGAGCTAATGGTTCATCATCAACGATTAACGTCTTCACTTAAATATCCTCCTTTATTGTGTGTGATGGTATATGGCAACTTACCGTCGTTCCTATTTCTGTTGATTCAAAATGTAAGGCGGCCTTTGTGCCGTAAAGTCCAATTAACCGTCTGTTTAAATTTTCTAAGGCACTACCAGTTCCTGTCTCTGAATCGACACTCATTTGTCCAATCAATGGTAACTTATCATCATCAATGCCACTTCCATTATCACGAACAGTTAATGTTAATTCTTCATTGTCATGGTGTGCAACTACATCAATAATATTATCTTTGCGACGGTGTTTAAAGGCGTGTTTGATAGCATTCTCAACTAGAATTTGAATGACGAAAGGTGGGATAAGCACATGCTTACATGATGAATCAATATGATATTGAATTGTGAATCGATCAGGGAAGCGTGCTTGTTCTAATGCCAAATAGGCCTCTACTTGTTGCAATTCTTTTTCCAAAGTAATGGTGTTATTTCGAGCTCCTTGCAAATTTGATCTAAAGAATTGGCTTAACTGCAATAATAACTTTCTTGCCTTTTCACTATCAATACGTACGAGGGCTGAAATGGTATTAATCGCATTAAAGAAGAAGTGCGGATTAACCTGTGCCTGTAACGATTTGATTTCAGCATCTTTTAAAAGTTTACTCTGCATTTCGGCCTGACCCAATTCTAATTGACTTGAGAAGATATCTGCTAGGCCACGTGCGAGTTGTTTCGTCGATGTTGTGTTTTCATATTCATTTGTAAAATAAAATTTTAATGTGCCGGCTACTTCTTGATTAATCATTAAAGGGATGACGATAGCAGATGTTAAAGAACAATTTGGATTGTTGCATCCGATTTCTTCTTTAGAGTGTGCTTCTTTTAAATGACCCGTTTTTATGACTTCTTTTGATAAATCGGTAATGATTGCTTTTTTAGCAACATGGTGGTCACTTGCAGCGCCCACATGTGTTAAAATATCTGTTCTATTTGTGATAGCAACCGCCGATACGTTCATCAATTTCAGAATGATTTCAGCAACGGAACGTGCAGACTGTTCAGTTAAACCAGACCTAAAATACGGCAACGTTTTATTCGCTATTTCGAAGACATCATGCGTTTGAATAGCACGGGTTTGCTCTTCTTGTTTTAATGTTGAAAGTATTATAGATAAGAAGATAGCTGACCCAATACTATTGATTAAAATCATAGGTAAGGCGATAAATTGAACAAGCGACCATGCAGAAGCTGTATCGTTGGCAAAGATGAGTATGCATGCCATTTGAATTGCTTCATTAATTGCACCAATAATGGCACCCATTAAAACGGTTGGGTAAGTATAGCGACGCATTGTACGATAACCATAAAACCCTGATATAAGTGCGATGAAAATAGATGAAATGAGATAGGTGTATGCATTTGCACCGCCAATATAAAGGCGTGACAACCCTGATACAATGCCTACTATAATTGCGACGAAAGGTCCGCCAATTAAACCAGACATCCCTATTGTTAATACACGTGTATTTGCCATAGATGCATCGTCATTTAGGTGGTAATAAATATTACTAGATACAATATGTCCATTTTCAATTTCAATTCCAGTGAAATTTGAAGTTATAGCAAATAGAGCGAACAAAATTGTTAATTGCCATTGAGAACGCAATTTTTCGCGTTCGCCCATCATCGTTTTAAAGTGATTAATATTCATTAACATATAGGCGATAATAATGATTAACCCTACACGTTCAAGCAATAATATAAATAAATTAAACATAGTAAGCACCTATTCATTGTAGTTTCAGTTAAAATACTTATCCTTTCTATAATTATAATATGGATAATTTTAACTTAATAGTTTAAAATTAAAACTTATAATTTGTAGGTATCTAATTATTGATTTATTGCACTTTTGAGTATGTTGTTAAAAATATTTATTGAAAAAGTTAGAGTATTTTATTAAGTCATTTCTTCTTAATTATGATAAGGTTTTCAATGTAAACTAATTTCTTAAGTGAGTGTTGTATCTAACATAATCTAACGTCAAATAATGAAAGTCATGATGCACATGTTAATAAATTATAGAAATAGGGAACTTATTAATTAACGCTATAGACATAAAATTGATGACACTCATTATAGTTGCTTTATTAGGACTTAAATCAACTTGAGTAGATTAGTTTTAGGGTAATTTAGGAGGAATTTTTCGAGATGGAGTCTTCAAAACAATTTAGGGGAGATAATAAATTACTAATTGGTATTATAATCAGGGTACTCACATTCTGGTTATTTGCACAATCATTAGTTAACGTTGTTCCAACGTTACAATCTTCATTTAACACAGACATGGGTACGATTAACATTGCCATTAGTTTAACTGCATTGTTCTCTGGACTATTTATTGTAGGGGCAGGAGATATTGCAGACAAATTAGGTCGAGTAAAAATGACATACATCGGCTTAGCATTAAATATTATTGGTTCATTATGTTTAATCATCGCACCTGTCGCATGGTTGCTATTAGTAGGACGTGCGTTACAAGGTTTATCAGGTGCATTAATTATGCCGTCAACACTTGCAATAATAAATGAATATTACATAGGAAAAGAAAGACAACGCGCTGTTAGTTACTGGTCTATCGGTTCTTGGGGCGGTAGTGGTATTTGTTCATTATTTGGTGGTTTCATGGCCTCAACGATTGGATGGCAGTGGATTTTTATTGTTTCAATTGCACTTTCAATTTTAGCCTTTTTCTTAATTAAACATACACCCGAGACTAAAGTTGAACCTAGTGTAGATGAAACTAAAACAAAATTTGATGTGACTGGTTTAATACTATTGGTTATTACACTATTAAGTGTTAACGTGATGGTTACGCAAGCTGCAGATCGAGGACTGTTCTCGCCAATGATCTTATCACTTGGTGCTGTATTCTTAGTTGCAGGAATCTTATTTATTATTAGAGAATTAAAAACAGAGAACCCGTTAGTTGATTTTCATATTTTCAAAAATAAGGGTTATAGTGGTGCGACATTATCCAACTTTATGTTAAATGGTGTTGCCGGTGGTACACTTATTGTTGTTAATACGTATTATCAAAGTCAATTAGGTTTTAGCTCATTACAAGCAGGTTTAATTTCAATTACGTACCTTGTAGCTGTACTAATCATGATTCGTGTTGGTGAAAAATTATTACAAAAACTTGGTGCTAAAAAACCATTATTAGTAGGTAGTGGTTTTGCATTCTTAGGATTACTACTATTATCTTTAACATTCTTACCAAATGTTGCTTATATCATTTCAAGTATTATAGGTTACTTATTATTTGGTATCGGTTTAGGTACATATGCTACTCCTTCTACTGATACAGCGGTTGCAGAAGCACCTGATGATAAAGTAGGTGTAGCATCTGGATTGTATAAAATGGCGTCATCTTTAGGTAATGCTTTTGGTGTTGCTATGTCTAGTACCATTTATGGTTTTGGTGCATCATTCATGAATTTACAACTCGGCGGCGCTGCTGGCGTATTATTCAATGCCGGAATTGCTTTAACTGCATTTATAGTAATTTTAATTTTAGTTCCTAAGAAATTAAGAACAAATTAATATAAATATTAGTTTTTAATAGTGAGATATCGAATTCGATTAGAGTTCGATATCTTTTTTAATAAATTAAAGAACAATTTATATTAATTATCTTAAAATTGTGAATATTCCGTTTACAATATTGACGTTATAAATTTAAAGTAGTATTTTAAAATCATCATTAGGAAAAAGGGGTCGTGACATATGAAAATAGCAATTGCAGGTTCTGGCGCGTTAGGAAGCGGATTTGGTGCGATGTTATACCGTCAAGGGTATGATGTAACGTTAATTGATGGATGGGAGCCACAAGCGAAAGCAGTTATACAAGAAGGTTTACATATAGACATCAATGGTAAAAATCATCATCTTAACATGACGATGTATCAACATAACGATATTCCACAAGATGCTCAATTTGATGTTATCTTTTTATTCACTAAAGCGATGCAGTTACAAGATATGCTGGAACATATTAAAGCACACATTCATGACAATACAATTATGGTTTGTACGATGAATGGTTTGAAGCACGAACGTTTAATTCAACATTATGTTGACGAATCACGAATTGTGCGCGGTGTTACTACATGGACTGCAGGATTAGAATCTCCTGGACATACACATTTAATGGGGGCAGGTCCGGTTGAAATTGGTGCACTTGTACCTAAAGGTCAAGCTAATGTTGATGTCGTGTATGAACTGTTAGATCAATCTGGTCTTAATCCACATAAAAGTGAGCAGCTGCAACAATCAATTTGGAAGAAAATTTGTGTGAATGGTACTGCTAATGCACTTTGTACGATATTAGAATGTCGTTTATCAAATTTAAATGAGAGTGATTATGCGAAACAACTTATTTACAAGATTACACAGGAAATTGTACAAGTTGCAACGGTAGATGGCGTACATTTAAATGGAGATGAAGTTTACAATTATCTCATCGATTTAAATGAAAAGGTAGGCCCACATTATCCATCAATGTATCAAGATTTGATTAACAATAATCGTCTTACAGAAATTGATTATATTAATGGAGCAGTTGCTCAATTAGGTAAAGAACATCATATTGATGCGCCAGTTAACCAATTTGTAGCGAATATGGTACATGCGAAAGAGCAACAACGACATGCAAAATAATGTCCAATTAGAAGACATGAAGGGTATGTCATCAACTCGTATCTGAATAAAAGTAATTGATTCTATGATTTAAGATTGAATTGTGGAATCACCTTAATGGTAAGGTGGATTGGAGTGAGATGTTGGATTCAAATTGGATTCAGTCTTGCTCCTTTTTTAAATCGAATAATTATATCTTTATCACAAAAAGTGATACGCTTAACCCTTATTGAAATATGAATGGTTATAAAATAGTCCTAAACGGGTAGAAGAAGGTTAAGTGAATTTAAGGAGCTGTTATTAGAATGAATCGTTCAACGAAACGTGTCGTTATTACAAGTATTGTAGGTGGATTGCTAAGTGGTGCGGTTAAGATTGGCTGGGAAGCTATCGTTCCGCCTAGAACACCGGAACGTGAGAAAGAAACCCCTCCAATGACATTATTGAATCAGGTGGGATTACCAGATTCAATAAAAAAAGCAACCTATCACTATAATGGTAATGATATTCCAATAACGGTTATGGGGATTCATTATGGCTTCTCTGTAGCAAATGCTCTTGCATATGGCTTATTAGCTGAAAGATTTCCACGAATCACTGCCTTAAAAGGATCATTATTTGGCGTTGCTATTCATATTGCGTTTCATGAATATTTATTGCCAAAGTTGAAATTGACACCTCAGGTTAAATACTTACCTTATGAAGAACGACTTTCAGAGTTGTTTGGTCATATCGTTTGGATGAATACTATTGATATGATTAGAGATTCTAGTAAGTAGGTTAGATTGAGATATTCATTTTCAGAAAGAGAGAAATAGAAAGGTGAGTACAATAATGACTAAAATATTTATTACAGGCGCAACAGGATTAATCGGAACACGATTAACAAAACGTTTGGTTGAAGAAGGACATGAAGTTGCCGGATTCACTACATCTGAGAGAGGTAAAGAGAAATTAGAAAGACTCAATGCTAAAGCATATATTGGTGATATTTTAAAAGCTGATACTATTGATGCAGCAATTGGTGACTTTCGTCCTGAAATTATCATTAATCAAATTACAGATTTAAAAAATGTTGATATGGCTGCAAACACAAAAGTGCGTATAGAGGGCGGTAAAAACCTAACTGATGCGGCACTTAAATTTGATGTTAAAAAAGTAGTAGCTCAAAGTATTGGTTTCATGTATGAACCAGGAGAAGGACTTGCTACTGAAGAAACACCATTAGATAATCATTCAGATGGTGACAGAAAAATTACGGTAGATGGCGTGGTTGGACTTGAAAAAGAAACCGCTCGTATGGACCAATATGTTGTGTTACGTTTCGGTTGGTTATATGGACCAGGTACTTGGTATGGTAAAGACGGTATGATTTATAATCAATTTAAAGATGGCGAAGTAACATTATCAGATGGTGTCACATCATTCATTCATTTAGATGATGCTGTTGAAGTATCTATTCAAGCGATGAACTTTGATACTGGTATTTATAATGTTGCAGATGACGAGCCAGTAAAAGGATCAGACTTTGCAGCATGGTATTCAAAAGAAGTTGGTGTGGATCCTAAAGTCACTATCCAACCCGCACAACCATTTGAACGTGGCATTACAAATGACAAGTTTAAAGAACAAGGTGGTACACTAATCTATAATACATGGAAAGATGGCATGCACCCATTAAAATAAATTATTAGTAAAAGAAGCACTGTTACAAGCTAATTGCAATTAGCTTGTAACAGTGCTTGTTGTATTGATGGAATGTCTTTATTACTTTAAGCCTTATCATCGTTAGTCTTATTTTGACGTTGTTGCTCAATTTGTCGTTTGAGTTGTTCACCTGCTGCTTTACCCACTTTTGCATAATGGCTATGTGCAAAATGCATTTGAATAATTAAAAACGTTGCACTTATCGCCCAGTATAAACTTAAGGCTGAAGCAGATTGTAGTGATGCATAAATAATAAATAATGGCGATAATACCATCATGACATAGTATGTGCGTCTTTCTTCTTTTGGATAATGCATTGCATTGACCAAAGGTTGAATGAAGTAAAGTAAAGCTGCTATAAATGTCATGATTAAATCCGTATGCATTAAATTGAACCATAAAAAGTGAGGGTGCTCGATAATACCACCACTCGTTGGATATTTAATACAAGCGTATAAACCTAATAAAATAGGAATTTGGATTAATATCGGCAAAGTTCCAACTAGGCTTTTGAATGGATTAATACCATAGTCGTTGTACTTTTTCATTAATAATTTATTAGCTGCAGTACGTTCTTCTTGTGTATCAGCATTCTTTAGTTTATCTTGCAGTTTCTCAATTTCCGGTTTAACTACCTGAGTTTTACCTCTCATAATGTGAATGTTTTTCACTTGGATAAACATTAGTGGCATTAGTACAAGACGTATGATAAGTACAATGACAATAATAGCTAATCCATAATTCTCATGGAATGTACGACCTAAGAAGTGAAGTAACATATCCATTGGCTTAACAAATATAGTATAAAAGAACCCATGTTGATCTTCTTTATGAGAATAGTCACATCCACCCAATAATATGACAATACTCATTAAGAATAAGGACCATTTTTTTCTCATTTATAATCTCCTATGTGCTTGAGGTCTTTAATAATCTTAGTCTTTAATATGTTTAGCTTAACATATTCGTATGTTTAGCGTAGCAGTTAATCTCAATTTTATGACTTTTATTTGTTTGTATTTGTAATTATTTTTAAAAGAACTAAACCAAAAAGACTCGTTAATAAAGTGATGAAACCTAGTATAGTGACTTTAGCTGGTGCTGGTAGCCATGTCATAATAAATTGCCAATCAGAGCCATTTAGTAACAATGAAGGCAATAGATGTAGAAGGCCTAAAATTAAAATAAAGCCGATTGAAAGAATGAGTATTCGATATTTCGTGTTTTTACGTTGAAAGCTTAATAGGATCGATTGATGACTGGTCATATGACGATATAAGTAAATCAAAGTTATAGCAACCATGATCCAAATCACGATTGTAACTACAATAATCATAGTTTGGTATTGATTGATGTAGTATTGTACCGTGTCAATATGCTGTCCTTGACTTAATTGTGTATTTAAATGTTTGGCAAGCGTTGGCGTATGACTAGAATAAGCATTTGCGAGAACAACAATGCCATAGTCTTTCTTAGGATTCAAAATAATATAAGATGAATAGTTCTCAAGCGTACCCGGATGATAGATAAGTGTTTCTTGATTATCTTTAGTGACAAACCAGCCTGTTGCATATTGAGAATCATCATCGTCATTTGTTTTAACTTTAGGTTTGTGTGTAGTTTCAACTAAAGATTTTAAATGTTTTGGGGGATGAAGTTGAAATTTTATCCAAGGTTCTAAGTCATGTGTGCTAGCCATTAAATAGGCTGCTGGGTTATCACCGATATTAAACTTTGGATTATCTGAGTATGCTTTATTATGTTGAATATCATACCCCTGAGCATCATCTCCGCCTTTTTTATTACTTTCTTTAGTAGAAATATGTTTCATATTTAAAGGTTTGAAAATATGTTCACTCATATAAGATGAATAGGGAGAATGAGATATATTCTGAACAATTAAACCTAAAATATCGTAATTCATATTAGCATATTCGAACTGTTCTCCTGGTCGATGGTTCAGTGAACGACCATTAATACTGTTAACAATTCCATCTAGACTATCCGTCTTTTTTGTAATTTTATCATTGTCAGTGATATCTCCTGGAATACCACTAGTTTGAGTTATTAATTGATTAATAGTAATTTCTACTTTTTTCCCTTTATATTTCATATGAAAGTTAGGTATGTATTTACTTATAGGGTCATTTAATTTGATTTTCCTTTCATTGACTAGTTGCATAATGGCATATCCCGTCATTGCTTTGGAATTAGAAGCAATTTCAAAGCGTGTATTGGAAGTTACTTTTTGTTTATTTTTAATGTTTGCATACCCATAACCTTTATTGAGTAACATTTTATTATCTTTAATAATTAATACAGAGACGCCAGGAATGTGACCATCATTCATTTCGTTTTTGACAATGCTGTCCAAATAATTTTGAGAAGTAGGGCTAATCATTGAATAGTTGGGTTGCCATTTAATCATGATTGAACAAATAAATAAGATAATAACTAATACGACTCCACTGAAAAGAAATGTCTTTTTCATTTTTAATCCTCTGATCATAAGATTTAAGTAGCGAACAATTTACACTGTTAACGACAATAGTATAGCAAGTTTTTTCATAAATTGCTCTTGTACTTCTTTTGAGTTGCTATCTATTGATTTAAATAATTAATAATAGAAATTTTACAAATAAATATAACTGTAAAATGTAACTTTAATGGTAATAAATTACATTAAAATAGTGGGGGCATCTATACTTTTTATCAAAATGGGAGTATATTTTATCCATTGAATTTGAATATAAAGAGGTAAAGAGTATTATGTTCACTCAATTTAAAAGACTTTTAATTGGTAAACCTAAAAGAAATCGTGATTTAAAAAATGAAAGAATCAGTAATTTCAAGGCTTTAGCAATACTTTCTTCGGATGCATTGTCATCAGTAGCCTATGGTCCGGAGCAAATTTTGATTACACTCGCAGTCGTTGGTGCTATAGCGTCATGGTACACGTTACCAATTGCATGTGCAGTATTAGTACTATTAGCAGCTTTAATCTTATCATACCGCCAAGTCATTTATGCCTATCCTAAGGGCGGCGGTGCTTATATGGTTTCTAAGACTAACTTAGGAGAAAAATGGGGACTAGTAGCTGGTGGTTCATTACTTGTTGATTATATTTTAACTGTAGCGGTAAGTATCGCTTCTGGTGCAGATGCGTTTGTAGCTGCATTTCCGTCACTGTATCATCACAAAGTATTAATTGCATGTTTACTAGTACTATTTATTTTAATAATGAATTTACGTGGATTGACAGAATCTGCTACAGTATTGTCTTATCCAGTCTATTTATTCATTATCGGGTTAATTATTATGATTGTTGTAGGTGTATGGAAAGTTGCAACTGGCCAAGCTGAACCACATATGCACGCAACAGTGGGAACAGCTGTGCCTGGTGTTACGCTATTCTTACTATTAAAAGCATTCTCATCTGGGGCATCATCTTTAACAGGCGTAGAAGCTATATCTAATGCGGTAACAAATTTTAAAGATCCTGGTCCTAAGAATGCTGTTAAAACATTAGTTACAATGGGTGGCATCCTTGCATTTCTATTAGTAGGCATTGTAGGTTTAGCCTATTGGTACGGCGTAATGCCTGAGACTGAGACGACCGTATTGTCTCAATTAGCAATGAACATTCTAGGACACAATGCTGGTTATTATTTTGTTCAGGCTACAACAGTAATGATTTTAGTTTTAGCAGCGAATACAGGTTTTACAGCATTTCCAATGCTTGCCGCTAGCATGGCGAAAGATAAATATATGCCGCGTATGTTTAGTGTTCGAGGAGATCGCTTAGGTTATTCGAACTCTATCATCACTTTAGGTGTTGGGGCTATCTTGCTTATTATCATTTTTGATGGTAAAACTGAGAACTTGATTCCACTCTATGCTGTAGGTGTATTTATTCCATTCACATTAGCACAATATGGCATGGTACTTAAATGGATTAGAGGCAGAGAAAAAGGGTGGTCTCGCAAATTAATTGCCAACGCGATAGGTGGAACAATTACATTTATCGTATTTATGATTTTCTTGATCACTAAATTTAGCCATGTATGGCCAATATTGATATTTTTACCTTTAATTGTGATTGTATTCCTACGTATCAAAGGTCATTATAAAGATATTGCTAAACAGTTGAAATCGACTGCAATGGTACAAGATATGCCAATTGTTGATAAAAATTTAGCAATTGTTCCTGTAAGTACCATTACGTCAGCCATTGATAAATCAGTATATTATGCTCAAATGATTGCTGATGATGTCATAGCAGTTCATGTTTCATTTGGAGATGAAGCGGATAAATGCTTTGCTGAAAAATGGCAACGTCATTATCCGGATGTGCGTTTAGTCATCTTACATTCTGAATATCGTAGTGTCATTAGACCAATTTCAAGATTTATTGATAAGATCAATAAAAAAGCGAATGATAAAAATTATGTCATTACAGTTGTTGTGCCTCAGTTTATTACAAAAAAATCATGGCATAACTTCTTACACAATCAAACGAGTATTAGATTAAAAATGCACTTATTCTATCAAAAGAATGTTATTTTAGCAACTGTACCATTTAAATTACACAAATAAACTTATAGAAAAGCCCATAGATAATGCAAGGTTACATTATCTATGGGCTTTAATTGATTTTTAGTGAGCGTTGCTTACTTCATGTGCTAGAACGATTTCATTGTAATTGATGTTTTCTCGTAATTGGGTTGCAACTTCATTAGTTACTTTATTTCGTGAAATTAATTCATCTAAAATGGTACGTTGGATGTATAATGCTTCCAATTTTACATCTTGTTGTTGCTGTGTAGTAAGTTCATATACTTCTTTGTTTTGATTTTTTTGTTGCTTTCTATTCTTATTGTGACGAATCGTACGAGATAAGTTGTGATATTGGTTAATAATTAAACTCACTTCTAAGACATTTGAACTATTTTGTTCTTGACGCATTTTCATAAAAATATTGTGATTAACAACACGCATTAATTGTTGCACTTTGTTAAAGCTATTTGCACATTCTTCTCTTTGTGCCTTTTTCTCGTCTTTTACTTTTTGACGTTCAGCTTTATATTCTTCACGCTTAGCTTTAATATCCATTTTATTTTGTTCTGGTGTAGCATGATGTTCTTCTTTTAATAATCCTCGGTTTTCTTTATGGATGCGATGTGTCTCTTTTCGTGATTCTTTACGAGCTTTAAATCGTAAGCCGATTAATTTAAAGAAACGACTTATTTTTCTTATAATAGACATTTCACGATAAGATTGACTGAATTCCGTAATATTGCGATAGTCTGTTAAATCCTTCTTAGTAATTCTTTCTTTTTCGATTAATCGCTCTAGTGTTCTTGTTTCTTCTTCTTCAGCTATTTCTTGAAGGCGACGTAATTCTTTCGTATTTTTATTGTCCGGTTCCATATTGATTAAGAATGATAACTCATTAAAATATTGATTTAATATTGGTCGATAATCCATACTTTTTTCTTCAGAGTTTTTCTTTTTAAATGCATCGAGTACTTGTTGAACCATGAATATTTTAGCTGATTGATAGGACATACCTTTAAATTCTGAGATCTTTTCAGATGGTGTGATAAACGGTAGAACAACTTGAGCGAGAATTAAGCTAGTTAATACCATAAATGAAGCGATGAATAACAGATCATTACGATATATAAACTCTTGGTTACCATCCATCATATATGGAAGTGTTAGTGCCATTGATAAGGAAATGGTACCGTGTATCCCACACATTGTCATAATAAAGGCATAGTGATTACGCTTCGGTGGTCCAGCATCTTCTTCATCATCTAAATAGGATTGAACGTTGTTTGGATAATAAAAATCTTTAAATAATAAGTACACCCAAACAAATCTAAATACATAAATCGCTAGCGCAATTAATAGCGCGGTTGTAATTAAAAATACAATGTTTTGTGGTTCGTCATGAATAATTTCCATAACTACTTCGGGAACGATATATCCTAATACAACAAATACAAAGCCATTTAACGCATAACTTAGCGTATTCCATATTTGGTTATAGTTCATTTGTAATTCCGTTTGGGCACGAATTAAACGGTCGCGTTCTAAACCATGGATTAAACCAGCGACAACTACGGCTATAATTCCTGATGCGTGAAGCTCTTCGCCAATAAAATAAACGGCGAAAGGAGTAAGTAATTGAATGAATGTTAACGTATTACTATCTTTCATGCCTTTATTGGCAGTTAAATAAACTCTTAAAGTTACGACTAGTGCGCCAACAATGATACCAATTAACACACCTAAAATAGTTGAAATAATAAATTGGCCAATTGCATCAAATGCTGAAAAACTACCAGTTACAAGTGCAGTAACTGCAATTTTAAATGAAATGATACCTGCGGCGTCATTAAGTAATGATTCACCTTCAAGAATTGACATTGACCCTTTAGGTAATATCTTACCTTTAGTAATTGCGGAAACTGCGACTGCATCAGTAGGGCAAAGAATTGCAGCAATTGCAAAGGCAGCTGGCATTGGTAAATCCGCCCAAATCCAATGAATAAAGAAACCAACACCAATAACAGTAGCAAAGACGAGTGCCATTGCCATAAGTACTATGGGTTTACGGTACTCAAGTAACTTTGTTCGAGAAATATGCGTACCTTCCACAAATAAAAGTGGGGCGATAACCGCCATCATAAAGACTTCCGATTCAAATTCAAAGTGCATTGGAATAGGTAGCACAAATAAGCAGACACCCAATGCGATTTGAATAAAAGCAGTAGGAATTTTAGGGAACCTATTATAAATAATAGAACTGATAATAACTGCGAATATAAATAATAAAAATGCTTCTAATAGCTCCATGAATAACTCCTTTATAAAAATGAATACTAATAGTTTACCATGTGAAGTGATAAGCTACCAAAAAATGGTAACCTATTTAATAAATTGTTTTATGATTATTATTTTGTCTATTTACCATATTTAAGTGTCTATAAACAGATATATGAATTAAAGTGGTTATCAATATAGAGTTGCTTGAGATGTCTAAAAGTGGGAGTAGTTGAATAAAGTTATATGATAGTGAGAACAGAATTAAGATCATACAAATATAAAAACTGAGAAAAGCTTGATATAAGCGTCTTCTCAGTTTTATTTGTTTTTATAAATTGAAAATTTCGTTTATCAATTAATTAATCTGATGATTAATAATTAATTGAATTACGTCCTTGACTACGAGTTCGTTCCGCTAAGTCTTCTGCATTAGACTTGTATTTTCTATAAAAGATGAACAAGAAGATAAACCAAATTGGTGAAATGAAAATGGCCGCTCTTGTATCTTCGCTAAAGAATAGTAGTACAAACACAAACGCGAAAAATGCGAGTACGACATATGCTGTCTTAAGTCCACCAAAGAGTTTAAATTTATTCTTATGGTGTTCTTCTGGATTCTTTTTAACGAAAACAATATAAGAAATGATAATCATTGCCCATACTACTAAAAATAGAACAGTTGATAGTGTTGTAACATAAATAAATAATTTAATGGCATCTGGGAAAATAAAATTAAGCAATGCTGCTGCCAATAAGGTACCAGATGAAACTAACATAGATAAGTATGGAACACTGCTACCATTAGTTTTGCTTAAAACTTTAGGTCCTAAACCTTGTTTAGCAAGTCCGAATAAAATACGACTATTAGAATAAATACCACTGTTTGTTGCTGATGCAGCGGCAGTTAATACTACAAAGTTTACTAGTCCGGCAGCGAATGGTAAGCCGATTAAACTAAACATCGTTACGAATGGACTACTATTTGAGTCTATTTTATTCCAAGGAATAACCGACATGATGACTAATAAACCACCTACGTAAAATAATAAGATACGTATAGGCACGTTATTAATTGCTTTAGGAATTACATTTCTAGGGTCCTTCGTCTCACCAGCAGTTACCCCGATAAGTTCAATACCAATAAATGAATAAACGGCAATTTGGAATGCCATTAAGAATCCAAATGGTCCATTAGGGAAGATACCGCCGTGATTAGTTAAGTTACTAAACGATGCATGACCATAAGATGTTTTAAATGAGAAGAATATCATGACAAGTCCAACGATGATCATCGCAATAATAGTAACAATTTTGATAATTGAGAACCAAAATTCCAATTCACCGAATAATCTTGCACCTAACATGTTAAAAGAGATTAACATTAATACTATGAACAAGACGGTAATCCAATGTGGAACTTGTGGGAACCAAAAACTAAAATATTGTCCCATTGCTGTTAAATCTGACATACTTGAAGCAATCCAAGCGAGCCAATATGTCCACCCAATGACAAATCCGGCAAAGGGACCTATGTATTCGTTCGCGATATCTACAAATGAATTAAAGCGTGTATTACTTAATAACAATTCTCCAAGTGCTCGCATGAATGCAAACATGACCATACCAATAATCATGTAAGTTAGTAAAAGGGAAGGTCCTGTTAAAGCTATTGTTTGTCCTGAACCTAGGAATAATCCTGTACCAATTGCGCCCCCAATTGCAATTAATTGAATATGCCTGTTGTTTAGTTCTCTTTCCAACTGTCTAGCCATATACTTCCTCCTTAGAAAGCAATGATGCGATTTTTAATTTTTTAGTTGTAAACGCTTTCTTTTTTATGTAAAAATTTTTCTTTTAACAAAGTATAGCGTTTATTCAATAGTTGTTAAATTTTAGATAAAAAGCGATTTTGATATTAATTGTTCACAAATTATGTAACTTTGCTAAAAGGTAATTTTATTATACTCTTTATTGTATAAAATATAAACAAATTTCTGAAAATTTAATAAACAGATTTATTTATTATTAATAATAACTATGACATAATGATTTCAATTCAAAACAAGTAAGAGGGAAGACATTAATGAAGATAGGTACAATTTCAGATTTACATATTGATCGACATCCTAAACTGGAACCACAAGCATATCTTGATGCACTCGTATATATTGTGGAACAAAGAAATATTGAATTATTATTAATTGCAGGAGATATGTCTAATGATTATCTGCAAAGTTACCAATTTATTCAAGACTTAAAAGAAAAATGTCGTATACCAATCTTATTCGTCCCTGGTAATCATGACTATTGGACTTCAGAAGCATCACTCAGTTCAAAGCAAATTTATGAATTTTATGCTAGCAAGCCAGACTGTCTAATTGGCAAACCGTATGTCGTTAATGACCATTGGGCAATAGTAGGACATACTGCATGGTATGACTATAGCTATGCTGATGACAAATTTGATTTGGATCGAATTAAAAGAGGGAAATATTACGGTGCCACATGGCAAGATAAAGTGAAAATTGATTGGGATATTGATGATAGAGTGTTATCTAAAGAGGCGGCTAAACAAATACAAGAAGACTTAGATCAGGTTAAAGATAAACATATTATCTTAATGACTCACATTGTCACGCATCCTAAATTTATAGTACCTATGCCGCATCGCATTTTTGACTTCTTTAATGCTTATATAGGTACTAAGGACTTTGATGAATTTTATTCAACCTATTCCATCCGTTATAGCATTATGGGGCATGTGCATTTTCGAAAGATGATTAATGAAAATGGCATCACATATATTTGTCCCTGCTTAGGGTATCAACGACAATGGAGAACGAGTGATATTAATCAAGAAATCAATAACGCTTTAGTATCATTTGATATTAGTGATGAATAATATATATGTGAGATTGGGAAGTGTTTTAAATTATCTCAATCTCACTAGCAGTTACTACTAATCATTGGTGTTTACTTTAAGATATATACATGTACGACCAGGGGCATTAAAGCTACGCTCTAATTTGGACTTTGCAATTTTAATAACTTGAAAGCGATTAGGGACTATCGCAGGAAAGATAACAAATTTAAATAAGTGACTCCATAAGGGATCTATATAATAGTAATATTTATCATCATATCCAATTAATAGCGTAACATGAATGTTAGAAACGAGTTCTTTTTTACGATCATCAAATGTGAAATGTTTCCGGAATGGTTTACGCCCTAAACTCGTATGATACATGATGACCGGTTGGCCTGAATCAATAACGGCCTCTAAAGACGTTAGCTCAGTACCTGTGCCATCAACAATTCGTGAATCAATCGTTTGTAAGTACGGAACATAAGCATTCGGAAAGATGGTTTGGTGATGACCCAACTTGACGAGTAAGTGATGACCTACATAACCTTTATAGGGATTATTAGGATGTTTGGGCCAATGTTTCATAATTTCTGTTGCTTTTATATTATAATCATTATATTGAAGTAACATTGCTGCTGAAACACCTTCACAGCCCATGACCATTGGAATTGGAAATAATTGGCTAATTGGTTTGATTGATAATATCGTTCTTTTCATCTTTATTCTCCTCAAAGACGCTTTTATAGTTTACATCACTTAATTTAAGTAAATTTATTATATACCTTAGTGGTCATCTCGTATATTAATATGGATTTTGACTTTATTGATATAGAATAAATGAAAAAGGGGACATTTGAATGGCAATACAATATAAATTGGAACAGTTAAATCATGTTCGACTCATCGGTGTCTTAAGAAAGTATGAGAGTGGCGATGAGATGCAAAAAGATATACCATCATTTTGGCAAAAAGTAAATAATGATGGGGTTGTAGATGATTTAATAGAACTTAGTAATCAAACATTATCAGGATTGTTAGGCGTCATTTTACAGAAAGAAGATAATCATTTCGAATATTTCATTGGTGTACCTTGTGATAATTCGAATAATAATGATTCGCACTTTAATACACTCGAATTGTCAGCTCATAAGTATGTTGTTATAGATGCGAAAGGAAAAGTTCCCGAAGCAATTAAATCGATAACGCCTAAAATCTATCAAGAGTTATTACCTCAAGCTAAATTTAAGACGATTAGAGCACCTATGTTTGAACATTACTTACCAGGAAATACCCAAAGTAGTGATTATATTACAGAAATTTGGATTCCTATAGAAGATTAGACAAGAGATTGATATAAAGTAGATATTTTAAAACTATAAAATACAGTAATTAAAAGAACTGAGAAGGCGCTCTTTTTAAGCGTTTCTCAGTTCTTGTTATACTTTCACAATTTATTTTTTAACTGCATGAACGATATAATTCATATTCTTTTTATGTTTACGCATTGTTTTAAACATTTTGATAAACATTTTGCGATTAGTTGGTTTTAGAGCGTTTTTTATAATTTTTAACGTACCAAGGAGGCCTTCATCTCGAATCATACCTATTGGAGTCATTAAAGATAGTGGACCTACTTTAGACTCAATATTTGAAAAACCAGCTTCTTGATAGAGTTGATACCAATCTTCAGGTGATAAAGGTGTAACTTTCATATTGATGGCGTTACTTAATTCATCAATGACCGTTGGCGCCTCTTGTCTATTAATAATTGCAATATCATGTGTAAGTATAATGCCATTCGGTTTTAATACTCGATAATATTCATTTAGCACTTTTTCCTTAATCTGATAAGGCAACATGGTTAGCATCGCTTCATTTAAAATAATATCAAAGCTCTGATCTTCAAAAGGTAATTTCATAGCATTGGCTTGCGTTAAATGAATAAGCTTATCTAAATTGCGTTTCGAAACATTTTGTTTACCTTTTTCTAAAGCGGTTTTATTTAAGTCTACGCCCTCAATGTGGCAATTATACTTTTGAGCTAATTCAATAGACGTTGTACACATATTACAAGCTACTTCTAAAACACGTTTATCGCTGGAGAAGTGTCCTTTATTTATAAGCCAATTTGTTGCTAACACACCCCCTGGACGTAAGCGTTTCTTTCCTAATTGTGCTAAAAATGTATGGCCGGCTATTTTAGTCACCATAGTCAACACTTCCTGTTCTAACTGAATTTGTTAAAGAGTACGTGATTTTCTAAATGTACATGTTCATGAGTTTCACGTTCTAAATTCATTAGACGATGATATACTAATCTCCAAGTTTGGCAAGCTTCACTAGGAGGTTGATATTGGCTAGTTAATTCACGCATATCTTCAAGTAATTGTCCTGTTTGAGTGTGGTCGTCAACTAAGCTTTGAATGATATCAGATGAATGATCTACTTGTTCACCACGAGAAAGTTTAATTAACGCTGGGAAATCATGTTCATCTTCTTGAGCCATATGCTCAAGCATACCATCTCGATATTGGCGATATAAATCTTGTAACTGAATTAGAAATGGATGGTTTGGTCCATGAACTTTAGCCACTTTTGTAACATAAGGGGATAGATTCTTAAATTCTTCACGCATTGTTTCGTGATAGCGAGATTGTATATATTGAATTAATGACGGCGCATCTAGATATTTCACATTAATGTTTCCTTGATCATGGTTTGGAAGTTCATTAATTTCATCTATTAAAGTTTCTGCATCAACTTTTTTATTTTTAACTGCCTCATTTATAGATATATTGCCACCACAACAAAAGTCGATGCCATATTTTCTGAAAATATCAGCACTTAGTGGGATATCAGTAACAATTTCTGCAACGATAGATTCATTTGTAATCATTAAAACTCCTCCTTTATTTACTTTCATTATAATCGTTAATAATGATTATCAATTAGAAAAAATATAGCTGTCACCTATTTGTTGGAAAGTTATTAAAATATTGTGAACGAGTAACTTTGATTTAAGATTAATTCACTTATTTTAAAATGAAATGCAAAAAAACTGAGAAAAGCTCGATATGAGCATCTTCTCAGTTTAGTCGACTACTGCATGATTTTATGTAGTCTTTTAATCCTTTGTCTTAATCTTCTAGTCATATTGAATAAAAGATTTATTATGCTGGTTTACGATGATTTCTAAAATAAATAACTTGTAGTGTTATTAAAATGACTGCTGTAATCATAATAACGAAAATATATGGGGTTGCGTCATATTGTCCTTTGAGTCCTACAATAGGAGAGATAATACCACCAAGTATAAATTGGAATAGTCCTAATAAACTAGACGCATTACCACTACCACCAGTACGTTCTTCCATTGCCATTGAAAAACCAAGTGGCCCAATAGACGTAACAGGACATACATTTAAGAAAAATGCGATAAGTAAAATCCATAAGGGACCATGAACTGCAAGTGTAATCACAATTAAAATGACACCTACAACTTGTATTAAGGTTAAATAAATCATAAGTTTGAAACGATTAATATAAGCTACAAGAAGTGCGACGATCTGACTCACGATAATTAAACCGACACCATTAACAGCGACCATGATACTGAATTGTTGAGGTGTCATATTATAAATTTTTTGCGTAATAAATGGAGAAGCGGATGAAAAGCTAAATAACATTACATACGTTAACCCCTGTAGCAACATCGGAATAATGAATCGTGGTTTTTTCATTAGACTACCGAAATCTAATAAAATGTCTTTAAAGTTAAGTGATTTGTGTTCCGATTTATGTGTCTTTGGCATCATTGTAGCGACGCCTAATAGTACAAATAGACTTATAAATGTTAGGATAATGAATACAATTCTCGATGATCCAAGTGTTAATGATAGTCCACCGAGTAATGGCATGATGATAGTAACAATACCATTCACGACCATTAGTGATGCTAGAAATTTTGCTAATAAATCGCCCTCGTATCTATCTCCAGCGAAAGCTTTGGCTATAACGATAATACCACCGGCTGTAAACCCTTGGATAAAACGAATACATAAAAATAAAATTAGGTTACTAGCGAATACGCCACTAAGTGTGGCTAAGAAAAATATACATAATATGATAAGACCCATTCTTTTACGACCAAATGCATCAGATAATGGGCCAAATAGGAATTGTCCAAGTGCTAAACCTATCATTGCAAATGATAATGTAAGTTGTATTTCAGATGTTGATGACCTAAATTGATGTTGTGCTTCAGGTAATGCGGGTAAATACATATCAATAATCATAGGTCCAAATGCAGTCATTACCCCTAATACTATTAGAAGTAATAGGGGTAATTTTGTATGAGTTGAAGGTTGCATAATGTTTCTCCTTAAAAAGTTTGCAAACTACATTATAAAGGTTTTTTGTATATTTGTAATTTACAAAATAAAAAAAGCGACACAGAATTCATTGTGTCGCCTAATATAGGTTGATTAACGTTCGAAAAGTTTTGAATATATGCTTTCTCAAACAGGCCAATTATTGTGAATTTGTATCACTTGAATTTCCAAGTATACTATTTAATTTCTCTTTAATTTCATCGAATTTTGTATTTACATCGTTGAGTAAATCATTAACTTTACTTTGGCTTTCGTTATTTTGTTGAGCATTATTAGCTTCTTTTAATTTATTTACTTGTTCTTGATAAAATTTAGTTAACTTAGAATCTTCACCAGTTTGTTCGCTATTTTTTAAGTTATTAACATCCTCTTGAATTTGTTTAATTCTTGAGTCAGTATCGACTTTATCCTTAATGTCATTTTTAGCATCTTCTACTTGTTGTTTGATATTATCACTTTGGTTTTGAACTTCATTTTTATAATCTTTAGAAACATTGTTGTCATTAGAAGCATTATTCGTTTGTTGGTTATCACTACTATTGTTATTAAGTATTGCTCTTGTGGCAAATACCGCTACGATAATCAACAGTATTGCAATAATAGCAATTAGCCATTTTTTAGATTTCTTATTTTTTTCGTTCTCTTCTTCTAACTGTTGCTCGCGTCTAAAGTCACGATCGTTATAGTATCTATTACCATCTTCATCGTATTCATCATTACGTCGGCGATAATCCTCACGATAATCATAATCATCCTGATATCTACGGTCGTCATTACGATATCTCGGATCATCATCACGATAACGTGAATTGCTACGATTGTATGCTTCTTGACTTTCGCGTCGCTCATGACGCGAAAGTCCATCTGCGCTTTGTCTGTTACGTTTGCGATATTGTTCATCATATTTGTAAGAATCTTTATATTTGTCTGTTCGTTTCATGATAGTCACCTCATATTTTAAATAGTTAGTTTTAATAGTCTTGCAATATTTTCAGCAGTATGTGTCATGTTTCGTTTAGCGTTATTTAATAATGAAGGCAATGATTCTGGTTGCTCAATTAAACTAAATGCACTGTCAATGCCATGCTTATAAACATCTTGGTATCCTTCGCCAAGACTACCACAAATAGCTATAACAGGAGCGTGATGTTCTTTTGCTGCTTTAGCTACTCCGATAGGTGTTTTACCAAAGACTGTTTGAGCATCCATCTTTCCTTCACCTGTTACGACAAGATCTGCATCCTGCACTCTTCTCGAAAAGTCAGTTTCTTTTAATACAATATCAATGCCGTTAGAAAGTGACGCATTGAAGAATGCGAGGATACCTGCACCTAATCCTCCGGCAGCACCAGCACCTGGGATATCTTTGACACTTACATTTAGTTCTCGTTCTATCATATCATGATAGGTTGTAAGTGCGGAATCCAACTTTGGTATCATCTTAGCGTCAGCACCTTTTTGAGGACCATAGATTTCAGTTGCGCCATTAGCACCTAATAACGGGTTTGTCACATCACAAGCAACTTCAAATGTGACGTGCTTAAGTCTTTGATCTAAGTTTGAAATGTCAATTTTTGCTAGCTCAGATAAGTAGCCGCCACCGAGTTTTAAAGGTTGATTTTTAGAATCAAGAAATTGAGCGCCTAATGCACATAACATGCCACTACCGCCATCATTGGTAGCACTTCCTCCAATGCCTAAAATGATTTTAGTAACATGATGATCAAGCGCATCTAATATTATTTCTCCAACACCATAAGTAGATGTAATAAGTGGATTACGTTCTTCATCTGTCAATAAATCTAGTCCTGATGATGCAGCCATTTCAATGATAGCTACTTGATTATCTTGAGAACGTGCATATGAAGCTTCAATGTTTCTATGCAATGGGTCATGTACTGGAATGGTGTACGTCTTAGCGTTATGCGCTTCCTTTAGAGCATCTGTTGTGCCTTCACCACCATCTGCCATTGGGATAATGTCATAGTGAATATCTTCATGAAATATTTTCTTGAAACCATCTTGTATTGCTAAACTAGCTTCTTTAGCAGACATGCTCTCTTTAAATGAATCAGTGGCAATGACTATTTTTCTAAGATTCATCTTAATAGACCTCCAATAGTTTATATATTTAAAATTAGTATAAAATAATGTTTGAATGTATAATTAATAAAAAAAGAATATAATATAATTAGTTGAGCCAACACGAGTGCAAATTTAATTAACCTTAAGACATAAAGGAGTTCGACATGTATAGACTTAAACATCATGAATTTTACATCTGGATGATTGGATTGATCCTATATTATGGCTATTTAGGCTACATTATCCCTTTACATAGTACAGATTGGTTTTGGGGTAGTGACCATGGTATGCAAGTGGTTAGTAATGCTTTTAATAATTTTAATGGAAGATACATTAGCAATTTATTAGAATTTGCAAGTGTCCATTCTATATTACTTCGTACATTATCATTTGCGTTTATATCAATCTTTATCTTAGTACTTTTATTAAGATTATTGAATCAGTTTGGTGACACCAACTATTTAATATTAAGCACTGTTTTATTATTTATTATACCCAATTCTTTGTTTGCACAAAGCTATGGTAATTTTGAATTTTTTTATACATATGTTTTTGGCACATGTTTTTCTTTATATATCTTAAGTTTTATAATAAGAGTATTACTTAATAAAGATGAATTTAGTCGTATTGAGGTTTTTATATTTTGGTTAATATGTATATTGGGACAGTGGTTTGCTGAACCATTAGCTTTTTATAATGCCACAATAATACTGGTTGGCATGATTTATTATGCTATACGTAATCATAAGCTTCACTATAGTTTGGTACTTGGTTGGTTGCTTTCATTATGTGGCGCGATGATAATGCTATTAAATGATAAATATATTTATATCTTTTCAAGTGTTGAGGCATTAAGAGGACACTTAGACATGCTTGGGTTAAACCATAAGTTTGAAATATCACTTCTAAAAGATATTCCAAGATATCTCTTTTTTAATAATATTATTATTTTATCCTTAATAGTGATTATTCTAATGATATTGCTATTAAAAAGTAGCGCGTTCTTAACTTTACCTACAATAAAGCGAATCATTTTACAAACAGGTATTTGTATTTTGCCTATATATAAAATCTTTATATATGAACCTTTTAATTTGAAACAATTGTCAGAGACATTTACGTTTGAAGTCATTAATACTCTATTGTGTCTTATAATGATAGTTAGTATTGCTATTTCGTGTAAGTTAGTCATTCAATTACCATATAATCGATTGTTGGTTTTTATGTCACTTGTTTCTATTCCAATTAGCGTGTTACCAGTTATTTTAATTACTGAAGTTTCAGTTCGACAATTTTATTTAGCATATTTACTTTGTATTATTGTACTTATTAGTTTAATTTCAGAATTAGGCATTTTGACGTTGAACCATTATAATCTTTTAAAAAGTTGTATACTTATCTTTGCGATTATAAATATACTTATTTTCACTGATGTACATATGCGTAGTGAACAACGACTAGAGGATGTACAATCACAAATTGATAGCAATAAACGTCACATCACATTATCACATTTACCTTATGAAACTTATCTATTTGAAATCACACCTGCAGATGAAGCGGATTTAACGAGTTTCAAAGAGTTTCATCATATTTCAGAAAAATATCCATTTAAAATATTGCCGTTTGAAAATTAAAAAAGAGAATGACGACAAAGGAGAAGAACGATGAAATTGAATCAAACCCACTTTGAGATTATAAAATTTATAATTGTGGGGGGGATTAACACCCTTAATTATTATATTGTGTATTTATTATTATTAAAATTATTTCACGTGAATTATATGATTAGTCATATTGCTGGTTTCTTAGTAAGTTTTGTAATTTCTTACTATTTAAATTGTTATTTCGTTTATAAAGTAAGACCAACACTTAAGAAATTTTTAAGTTTTCCATTAACTCAAGTTATAAATATGGGTATGCAAACATTATTATTATATGTATTTGTTAAGTGGTTTCAATTTCCATCTGAAATCGCACCATTTGCAGGTTTAATTATTACTATTCCAATTACATTTATTGTTTCAAAGTGGATTTTAAAGGATTAAATGACGTTCAACTTTAGGCGATTTATTTTTATAATACGAAACTTCAAATGACTTTAAAGAGTGACAATTTTATAGCTTTAGCTAAAGTGAAATTTAGGTTTTGCTAAAAATTTAATTAGATTAATTATACGGATTTTATAGAAATCAAAAAACGTTGTCATTCATATTTTGATAGTACATACTATTGATATTAAAGCATTTAAGGTGGTTAACAAAATGTCTCAAAGTGAAAATCTTAAATTGGCACAAAGAGGGGCTTATTTAAGTTTAGTAGTATACATTATTTTATCTGTTTCTAAATATATTACTGGATTTGTTTTTGATTCAGCAGCTGTTAGAGCAGATGCTTTGAATAATATGACAGATATTATTGTATCTATAGCTGTTATTGTTGGGTTGAAAATTTCAATAAAACCAGCAGATAAAAATCATCCTTATGGTCATTTGAAATCTGAAAATATATCAACGTTGTTGGTTTCATTTATTATCATGTTCGTGGGTATTCAAGTTGTGATTGAAAATGCACCTAGAATATTTACAAATGAGCACAATACACCAAATGTAGTCACAATATTTGTGAGTTTAATAAGTGGGTTAATTATGATAGGTGTGTTTGCAATAAATCAGAGATTAGCTCAGAAAACGAAAAGTAGTTCGTTAAAGTCCGCAGCAAAAGATAACTTATCAGATGGATTAGTTAGTATGGGTACGGCAATTGGTCTAGTATTTACTCAATTTGGTTTACCTATTGTCGATGTCATTTTAGCAACGATTCTAGGATTTTTAATTATTTATACAGGGTTTGGTATTTTTAGAGAGTCAATTTTTGCACTTAGCGATGGATTCAATGAACAGGATCTTGAAGAATATCGTAATGTTGTATTGGAAGTGGATGACGTCAAAGATGTGAACAATCTTAAGGGACGCTACCATGGAAGTAGCATATTTTTAGATGTTACGATTGTTGTTGATGCACATTTGTCTCTTCAACAAGCACATGATATTTGTGATCGAGTGGAGAATCACTTGCATAGTAAAGGTATATCATCAGTATATGTACATCCAGAACCGGATACTTTGTAAAAGTAAGATGAATAGATTCTGAACAAAAGCATTGTTAATTTTAATGATTTTTTTCTGAAAATAGTGATTACGAATAAAGAAGCCAGTAAATGACTCTTAAAAACTTCATTTACTAGCTTCTTTATTTATAATACTTCGTATTATTGGCTCAATTGCCTAGGGGACTGGGTTGTAAAGAAATTCTTAGATGAATTTTTACTCATTATAGTTGCGACACTTTCTTGCAGGAAAGGCTCGTGCCTGTAGTCCTCTAAAGGCGTTCTTAGATAGATGATTACTCACATAAGCTACTTCGCGTTCCTGGGATGCCGTCTCAGCCTGTAGTCTTCGACTGGCACTGCTCTACCCTAGGAGTCTTCGCAACTATGTTTTGTATTCTATCTTAGAACGCCTTATACAAGTGCAACAGCACTTGTGTTCAATAATTAAAACGCCAAGAGTCGCACCAAAATACTTTGAATTCATATGGAATTCTACATTAAAATAAAAAAGACAATTCCTATATTATTTCAATAGAAATTGTCTGTTATACTTATCCAGAAAATTTATGTCCCGGACGCTTTTCGAGTTATTTAAACATAAATTCTAAGCGTTCTGCCTCAGAACTTAAGCTCTGTTAAATTTTACCACCAACCGTTAGATTCACGGAAACTAATTGCAACTTCAATTGAACCATAACGTTCTTTAGCATATGAAATCATGCCTTTTGTTTGCGTTTCGACAGAGCCATAGCCCCAAGATTGATTTGTCTGTCCTAAACCATGATATTGTCCATTAGACGCATTAGGGTCTCCACCTGATTCAGGTAAGACAATTTTCTCCCATAATTCTTCTGTTCCGCCAGCTGCGATAAATTGTTTGTATACTGAAGATGTACTTTCACTAGATGAGCTTTCATTAGATGAACTGTCATCGCTAGAAGTGTTACTAGATGAGCTATTATCGGCTGTACATTCGGTATTACTAGATGATGTATTAGTAGTAACATTAGTTGTATTAGCTTGTGTAGTTGAAGCAGATGCTACATTAGTATGTTGACTCTGATGAGATGGTTGATTGTGTTGTAATTGCGTATGTTGATTATATTGACAAGATTGATTTTGTTGACCATGTGTCATTTCACTAGCATGTGCTTGACCTGATTCTAATCCTGCGGCACCTAAAGATACCATTGTCATTAATGCAAAAATTGATTTTTTCATAATAAATAATCTCCTTTAGAAATTGGTTTTTTGTAAGTAATCTAAAATTGCTATTAAATTAAGTAAAGTCATAATTACTTATCTTTTAATATCCTTATAGATTATGCATCCCAATATGTCTTGCTGTTGATTACGGTAGATTCACTATAACACCTCATTTAATGACATAGGTTACTACAATATCAAAAGATAGTATCAAAAATGAACTGAAGATAACGAACATGACAAATTTACGTCATTTATGCCAAAAATAGCGTAAATATAAGATATTATGAAATTTAACGAAATAGTTTTATAATAAATGTAATAGAAAAAGAGAAGGTTACTTGTTGCAAAGCATAGGGAAGTAAATTTCGAGTTAGTGCTTGGTTTTAAGGCATTTTAAATGAAACCATATAATCAAAACTAACATATAGGAAGGTGTTTTAATATGCCAAAATTAATATTATGTCGTCATGGTCAAAGTGAATGGAATGCTAAAAATTTATTTACAGGATGGGAAGATGTTCAACTATCTGAACAAGGACGAAATGAAGCAATTACTTCTGGACGTAAACTAAAAGAAAATGGCATTGAAATTGATGTGGCGTTTACTTCATTGTTAACGAGAGCATTAGAGACAACTCAATTTTTATTAGCTGAATCAGATCAAGAGTGGATTCCAGTGCATAAAAGTTGGCGTTTAAATGAGCGTCATTATGGTAAATTACAAGGTCTTAATAAAGATGAAGCACGAAAAGAATTTGGTGAAGAACAAGTGCATCAATGGCGACGTTCATATGACGTTAAGCCACCAGCACAAACTGAAGAACAACGTGAATCATATTTAAAAGATCGTCGTTATAGACATTTAGATCATCGTATGATGCCTTATTCTGAAAGTTTAAAAACAACGTTAGAACGTGTGGTACCTATATGGACAGATAAGATTTCTCAACATCTATTAGATGGAGAAACAGTTCTAGTAGCTGCACACGGTAATTCAATCCGCGCATTAATTAAATATTTAGATAATGTATCTGATGAAGATATCATTGGCTATGAAATTAAAACTGGTGCACCACTTATTTATGAATTAGATGACAATTTAAATGTCATTGATCATTATTATTTATAATTATTAAATTAAAGGAGTGGGAGCGGGACAGAAATTAAAATAAATTCGTGGTCCCATCCCGGCAAGGATGACTAGGTTTGAAAAAAGCATGATTTAAGCGCATTTTCAAATTAATCAACTACTGCCAATATGATAAAAGAAGGCTGAGACATTTTATTTAGTCCCAGCCTTCTTCTTTTTAGGAGTTATTTATGGAAGAAATAGATAACATTAAGCTGATTTACGGTTGCGTTTATGTTGTTTAATTATTTTTAATGCACGTTTTCGAGTTTTGATATTAGGACTATTCAAATTTCGACGTGCTGTCTGTAAATCTTGTTTCATATTTGATTCCTCCTTTTTAAAAAGCATAAAGGAAAGTAAGGTAAAAGTAAATAGTAATTATTACGATTTACAAAATAACATAAACAATTTATATGAAATTTAAAAATATATATGTATAATAGGCAAATGTATCTATTGAAAGCTTAGGTAGATAGGAGGGGAATAATATGTCACATAGACAAAAATTAGCAATGATATTTACGATGTTGTTAGGTGGCTTTTTCGGGTTGTTGAATGAAACGCTACTTACTACAGCATTGCCAAGAATAATGAAAGATTTTAATATTGAATATTCACAAGTACAATGGCTAACAACTGCATTCTTACTAACTAATGGTGTAGTCATTCCATTATCTGCATTTATTATACAGCGATATTCAACAAGACAAGTGTTCTTAACTGGGATTCTGATATTCTTTATTGGGACGATGTTAGGCGGTTTTAGTCCAAACTTCACAATTCTTTTAATCGCACGTATTATACAAGCTTTAGGCTCAGGTATAATGATGCCACTGATGATGACAACCATTCTAGATGTCTTTCAACCGCATGAGCGCGGTAAATATATGGGAATGTTTGGATTAGTTATAGGTCTTGCTCCAGCAATTGGACCTACATTATCTGGTTATTTAGTTGAATTCTTTGACTGGAGATCACTTTTCCATGTCGTTGCACCAATTGCAGCAATTACATTTCTTATAGCTTTAAAAATTATTAAAAACGTCGGAACAACTGTTAAAACACCAATTGATATTTTTTCTATAATATTATCAATTTTAGGATTTGGTGGATTATTATACGGTGTCAGTTCTATTTCAAGTGATGGATGGGATGATCCACTAGTATTAATAACGATTATAGGCGGCATACTATTAGTTGGACTATTTATCTGGCGTCAAGAGAGACTTGACACGCCACTACTAAGTTTCAAAGTGTTTAAGAATAAAGAGTTTGCGGTTGGGTTAGCGATTATGGCTGCAACAATGATTTCCATGATTGGTTCTGAAACAGTATTGCCTATGTTTGTACAAAATCTATTAGGCAGAACACCTATAGATTCAGGACTTATCTTACTACCTGGTGCAATTGTTATGGCTATCATGTCTGTTATTTCAGGTTGGTTATACGAAACATTTGGTGCTAAAGTGTTAGCTATAATTGGTATGTCTATTGTTCTTATAACGACTTCTTACTTTGTAGTCATGGACGAACATACATCTACTGTAATGTTAGCTACTGTTTATGCTATTCGTATGATTGGAATTGCAATGGGCTTGATGCCAATAATGACGCATACAATGAATCAGCTAACACCAGAGCTTAATGCTCATGGTTCATCAATGACAAATACCATTCAGCAAATTGCTGGTTCAATTGGAACAGCAGGTTTAATTACAATATTAAGTACAGCAAGTAAGAATTTCCAACCGACGATGAGTGATTATCAAGGTATGGATAAAAAAGAAATGGCAGGACAAATACAAATCGATGCTATGCTTCATGGTTATCATTCAGGGTTTTTATTTGCCGTTATTATTACATTCATCAGTTTATTGCTTACATTTTTAATTAAAAGTAAGAAAAAGGTTAAGGCAGAAGCTAAATTACAAAATGATTAAATTAACTTTATATAGTTAAAATAAGATATCAAGACGAACGCTGGAAATGTTTAAGCATTTTTTCAAAGAAGGGATACCATAGAGGACTCCCTCTAACAAAAATGTTCTATGTCTAGGTCTCTTTTTTATATTATTAATATCCAAACATTCTGAACACTTAAGCAAATGTAAAATAATGTTGACTATTCCTACCCATGAGATTAGAATTAATTTATTCTGACTAATCTAATAGGAATATGGAGGACAAGGTAGATGAAAAGACTTTTATTTGTTGCTTTAGCACTTATCTTTGTGTTAGCTGCTTGTGGTAATGGAGGATCATCTGATAAAAATAGTGATTCTAAATCAAGTAGTAGTAACAGCGATAGTAAAACACTGAAAGTGGGTACTGAAGGTACATATGCACCATTCACGTTCCACAATAAACAAGACAAATTAACTGGTTACGATATTGACGTAATCAAAGCAGTTGCAAAAGAAAAAGGTTACAAACTTAAATTTAATGAAACATCATGGGATTCAATGTTTGCTGGTTTAGATGCGAAACGTTTTGACGTTATTGCTAACCAAGTTGGTGTAAACAAAGATAGAGAGAAAAAATATAAATTCTCTACACCTTACACTTATTCAAGCGCAGTTTTAGTAGTACGTGAAAATGAAAAGAACATTAAATCATTCAATGACGTTAAAGGTAAAAAAATGGCTCAAACATTCACGTCAAACTATGGTCAATTAGCTAAAGACAAAGGTGCAGATATTACTAAAGTTGATGGCTTTAACCAAGCGATGGACTTATTATTATCTAATCGTGTTGATGGTACATTTAACGATAGCTTATCTTACTTAGATTATAAAAAACAAAAACCAAACGCTAAAATTAAAGCAATCAAAGGAAATGCAGAACAAAGTAAATCAGCATTCACATTTAACAAAGATGTTGATGATAAAGTTGTATCTGATTTCAATGATGGACTTAAAACATTAAAAGAAAATGGTAAATTAGCGGAAATTGGTAAGAAATGGTTCGGTGAAAATGTTTCTGAGCCTAAATAGTCAACAACAACATGCATTAGATGCGGCAGGGCAAGCATTTGGACCAATGTTGGAAGGTTTATTAAAATATTCTATTCCAATAACAATAGTTACATTTATCTTAGGTTTGATTATTGCTTTATTTACAGCGTTAATGCGTATTTCAACGAGTAAAGTTTTAAAAGGTATCGCAAGAGTTTACGTTTCAATTATTCGTGGTACACCGATGATCGTACAGTTATTCATAATCTTTTATGGTATTCCTGAATTAGGACGACTAGTAACTGGTAATGCTGATGAACAATGGACATTATCATCAGTTATTTCAGCTATCATCGGTTTATCACTTAATGTTGGTGCGTATGCTTCAGAAATTATCCGTGGTGGTATTATTTCTATACCTAAAGGTCAAACAGAAGCGGCTTATTCTATAGGAATGAACTATAGACAAACGATTCAAAGAATTATTTTACCTCAAGCGATTCGTGTTTCAATACCAGCTTTAGGTAATACATTCTTAAGTTTAATTAAAGATACATCATTACTTGGCTTCATCTTGGTTGCAGAAATGTTCCGTAAAGCTCAAGAGGTAGCGTCTACAACATATGAATATTTCACTATTTATATTCTTGTAGCAGTAATGTATTGGGTAATTTGCTTCATTATCTCAGTTATCCAAAGCTTCTATGAATCATATATTGAAAGAGGGTATAACTCATGATTGAATTAAGTGGTATCCATAAATCATTCAATGATAAAGAAGTCATTAAAGGCATTGAATTAAATGTAGATAAAGGGGAAGTCGTGACACTTATTGGACGATCTGGTTCAGGTAAAACGACATTACTACGTATGATTAATGCTTTAGAAATTCCGACTGAAGGTAATGTAAGTGTTAATGGTGAAAGTTACACCGCAAATAATAAAAAGTCTCAAATAAGCGTACGCAAGCAATCGGGTATGGTATTTCAAAGTTATAATCTATTTCCTCATAAATCTGCATTGGAAAATGTAATGGAAGGGTTAGTAACTGTTAAGAAAATGAGTAAAGCAGATGCGAAAGAAAGAGCTATGGGATTACTTGAAAAAGTTGGTTTGACAAGTGTTAAAGATCAACGACCTCATGCACTTTCGGGTGGTCAACAACAACGTGTAGCGATCGCTAGAGCGTTAGCTATGAATCCGCAAGTTATGTTGTTTGATGAACCTACTTCTGCATTAGATCCAGAATTAGTTAATGACGTATTAAGAGTAATTAAAGAATTAGCTGATGAAGGTATGACAATGGTAATTGTCACGCATGAAATGCGATTTGCACGCCAAGTCTCAAATAAAATCGTCTTTATACATGAAGGACGTATCGGTGAACAAGGTACACCAGACGAAGTATTCGAACATCCTAAGACAGAAGAATTACGTCGTTTCTTAAATGTAATTAATGAAGATTAATAATAAAAAACACTTTTCTAAAGTTCATAAAGTTGAACCTAGAAAAGTGTTTTTTTGATTTATAACTATTTACGTTCTAATAGTTGTTTAACTTTGTATGCAAGTGGGTGTATAGGTTTGATGAAATCTCCAATGTATTCGTAAACATTAGCATTGAAGCCTTTTTTAAATTGTTGCACACCATAATCTTCAGCATCTTCACTAAAGTCACCTGTAATACCGTAGAAATTATAACGATCTACATTGTGCTCTTTTGCGAATTTAATCATATCCCATTGTAAACGATATGCGCCCATATACGCATTATATTTAGGATTTGAACCACTGGATAAATAATAAACTTCATGCTCATTATATAAGTATAAAGCGGCAGCTAGATTGAGTGTTTCGCCTTCTTCAGCAATTTTATTTTTCGTTTCATTTAATTTACGTTCATTACTATCAACTTGTTGCTGTATTTGTGTGCGCTTGTTTTTATTTTTCTTAGAGTTAGGGTTTTCCTCTAATACAGCATCGACTTCGGCTAATTGTTCTATTAATGAATCGTGTTTTTGTTGAAGAGTAGATAAGTAATCCTTTAAATCAATATAAGCAAGTTTAAGCATTGCATGGTCTTTATACGTTTTTTGCATTTCATAAAAGTATGGTTTGTCTCTAAATTTGAAACCATGTTTTTCTTCGGCCATTTGGAATAATTCAAAGAACGTATCCGTTTCATCCATAGGTAGCGTTCTTACTTTTACGCCCATTTCATACGTTTTTTTAATGTTACGACGTGTTTGATAGTCCATTTCTTTTAATAATTGATCTTCTGACTTGTCTTTTAAATCTAAGACAGATAACCAACGTATTTGACTCATTGTGCTATAACCTACTGTCCATCCTTGATGTTTGTAACCTAAATCTTCCAACGTTTTGATGACTGCTCGGTTATCGTAACTTTCTAAAATTTCTCCATCAGCATTACGTAGGTTCTCCAAAATATAAGGATCAACTAATACATATAAGCAATTATGTTTTTTTAAATAACTTGTTAGTGATTTAAAGAAAAAGTGAACCAATTCAATATTGCTGTAGTCCATGACAGGTCCACGATGTGTATAAAAATATTTGAACACTTTTAAAGCACGTGCCTCAGTCATTAAAGTTGCAGCGATGACATTGTCGCTGTCATCTTTGACACCTACAACATGCACATCACCTTTTAATTCGTTTCTGTTTTCAAAGTGAATTCGGGATTGTGTGTAATGAGAGAAATGACTGGATGTAAATTTCTCAAATTCCTCCGGTGATAAAGTTACGAATTTCATATTCATCTACTCCTCTGCGTTTTTAAGAATTATCATTTATTTTAACAAATAACTACAACTATTACACAAGATAAGTTATTAAATCACATCGTACTTTAGTTGTAGGTTAAAATATATATTTAATTTATAATAATAAATATTTTTAGAAAACTAAATTTTTATGAACTAGCGCATATTTTAAAAGCATTGTATGATAGTATTTGCAAAAGAAGTATAATGATAGATAAAGAGAACTGGGCAATAGGAGTGAATATATGAAACGTATATTAGTTATGTTAAGTATCGGTATATTAATGCTAGCTGCATGTGGTAATGATAAATATGTCGATAAAATAGATAAAGCTGTTAAAATGCAAGATCAAAAGCAAGAACAAATGGCTAAAAATGATACAGGCGATATGGTTAAACACTTTGATAAAAAAGATGCAAATATTTACGTATACGAAAATGGTAAGTATGTTGTCTTAGCGTACAAACCATTAAGTAATAATGAGGAAGTTCATTACTACACTTATCAATTTGATGGTAAAAAAGCGAAACGCATTGATAACTTTGACACAAAACAATATATCGAATCACATGATGCTGATTATAAGGAAGAAAATATGAATTAATATATAATTACAAAGGAGCATCTATGAAAAAGATAATTTTGATAATAAGCATGTTGATGGTGTTAACCATTATCATGAGTGCTTGTTCTAATAACAACAATGAAAAGCAGCCACCTAAAACTAAGAATGGCAAAATTTTGATCGTTGAATATGGAGATTTTAAATGTCCATATTGCAAAAAAGTTGAAAAGAATGTAATGCCAACCATTAAAAAAGACTATATTGATACGAATAAAGTAGAGTATCAATTTATTAATGCTGGTTTTCTTGGTAAAGATTCTATCGTCGGCTCTAGAGCTGGAAATGCAGTGCAAAAAGTTGCACCTAATGAATACTTAACTTTTCAACGTAATGTATTATCGAATCAAAAAGACGAGGATAAAAAGTGGTTAACAGAACAATTTTTAGATAATGAAATTGATAAGTTAGATATTACGACGCAACAAAAATCTGACATAAAAAAGCAATATAAAACTAAGAACAGTGACGCTTGGAAAAAAGCAGAAGAACAGAAGAAAATGACAGAAGATAATAACATTGACACCGTTCCGACAGTATTTATAAATGGCAAAAAAGTGAAAGATCCATATGAAGTTGAAGAGTGGAAGAAATACTTATAGTTATGAATTGAAAGTATTGTAGTTAGTAACGTTGCCAATCATTTTAGTGCAATATCGTAATCTCTTAGAGAGAAGTAAAATAATTTTAATAAAGATTAATTTAAAGAAGAATTGTAGTGTACATCGCTAGGATTCTTCTTTTTTTAAAATTAGGAAAGGTAGTAACTTAATCAATGATAGATTTTTTAATAAAAGATGATTTTTATTAAATTGAAAATAAAAAACATTAAAAACCTATTGTAATTTTATACAAATAAAGTTATACTTTTAAATCGTAATTATTACTATTTAGGAGGAGTTATATGAAGCGATTTTTAAGTCTTACCATTTTATTATCTATAATGTTATGTGTTTTAGTAGCTTGCGGAAAAGAAGATAGTTCTAATAAGGGGTCAAAGGATGGCGATAAAATCAATGTGTCTACAACCGTTTATCCTTTACAATCGTTTATAAAACAAATAGGTGGTAATCATGTGAATGTATCATCCATTTATCCTGCTGGCTCAGACTTACATGATTATGAACCAACTCAGAAAGACATGTTAAAGGTTAATAAATCTGATTTATTCGTGTATACAGGTGACGATTTAGATCCAGTCGCTAAAAAAGTTGCAGCAACAATTAAAGATGATAAAAAGAAAGTATCATTACAAGATAAATTAGACCGTTCAACATTACTAACAGATCAACACGAACACGGTGATGAAGAACATGCAGATTCACATGAACATCATCACCATCATCATGGTGGATATGATCCACACGTATGGTTAGATCCTGAGAAAAATAAAGTGTTTGCTATAGAAATTAAAGACCACTTAGTAGCCAAAGATCCAAAACATAAAAATGAATACGAGAAAAATTTCAAAAAATTAGAACATGCACTTGATGACATTGACAATCAATTAAAAGAAATTACTAAAGATAAACAAGGTAATGCTGTATTTATTTCTCATGAATCTTTAGGTTATCTCGCAGATCGCTATGGCTTTGTTCAAAAAGGAATTCAAAATATGAATGCTGAAGACCCATCTCAAAAAGCACTTACACAATTAGTTAAAGAGATTAATGAGAAAAATGTTAAATACATATTATATGAAGATAATGTTGCCAATAAAGTAACCGAGACAATCAGAAAAGAAACAAACGCAAAACCTTTAAAATTTTATAATATGGAGTCACTAAATAAAGAACAATCTAAAGATGAATCAATGGATTATCAAACGTTGATGAACAAAAATATTGAAGCATTAGATAAAGCATTGGACTCCAATATAAAAGTAGAAGACGAAAAAGCTGAACATAAACATGACAAAGCTATTTCAGATGGCTATTTTAAAGATAATCAAGTTAAAGATCGTGCGTTATCAGATTATGAAGGTAAATGGCAATCAGTTTATCCCTATTTAAAAAATGGTGATTTAGATGATGTAATGAAACATAAATCAGAAGAAGATAGCGCTATGACAGAAAAAGAGTATAAAGCATACTATGAGAAAGGTTATAAAACTGACATTTCTAGCATAAATATTAAAGGTGACAACATTACTTTTGAAAAAAATGGGAAGAAGGTTACTGGAACGTATAAATATGTTGGTAAAAAAATCCTAGATTATAAGAAAGGTAATCGTGGAGTTAGATTTATTTTTAAATTGACAAACGATGATACACAGCAATTACCGAAGTACGTTCAGTTTAGTGATCACAATATCGCACCTAAGAAAGCTGAACATTTCCATATCTTTATGGGTGATAACAATGATTCATTACTTAAAGAAATGGATCATTGGCCAACTTATTATCCTGCCTCACTAGATAAGGATGATATTAAAGAAGAAATGTTAGCACATTAAAAAATTTTAAATTTGAATCTTTTTACTTGTAATTCCATTTGAGTCGATTTATTATACTAAGTATAATAAATATACAAACTATAGTACTGATTTTCAGCTACGTAGTTTCATAATTTAAATAATGGAGGTATGTACACATGGCTAACTTAAATTTAGACCCAGCACATTCAGGAGTTAACTTTTCTATTCAACACTTAGTTGTATCAAATGTTAAAGGACGTTTTAACGAATTTGACGCTAACATTTCAGGTGATTTCAATGATTTAAGTTCATTACAAGGTACTTTTACTGTTAAAGCAAATTCAATTGATACTAAAGTAGCAGATCGTGATAATCATCTTAAAAGCGCAGATTTCTTAGACGCTGAAAACTACCCAGAAATTAAATTTGAAATTACTAACGTAGATGATAAATCAGTTACTGGTAACTTAACTATGAAAGATCAAACACATGAAGAAACTTTTGATTTAGATTATAAAGGTACTAGTTTAAATCCATTAAACGGTAAAAACACTGCTGGTTTAGTAATTACTGGTAGCCTTAACCGTGAAAAATATGGTATTACGTTTAACCAACAACTTGAAACTGGTGGTTTCTTATTAGGAAAAGACTTAAATGTTGAATTTGATTTAGAATTTCCACTTGAAGACTAATCACTAGTTATTAAAAATACTTATATGGCTTCCTACAAAGTAGACATTAATGAATGTAAACTTTGTAGGGAGCTTTTATATTTTTGTAATTAAAATCAATAACTGGTAAATTCAGAGAGAGCATTTAAAAAATAGATAGGGGGATTTAAATGTCAATTCAATTAAAAGATAATAAAATTATATTTAATAGAACGTTTGAGGCGCCAATAAATGAAGTATTCGAGGCATACACTACGGAGACGTTATTCGAACAATGGTTCCATCCTCAAGGAGGTAAAACAAAGGTTTATCGTTTTAATCCAGAAGCCGGTGGTGATGCCTTCTTTGCGATAGAAATGCCAGAACAAACAAGTTACACATTGACTGAATATAAAAAGGTGGATAAACCTAATCATATTGAATACTTAGATTTCTTTGCTACGTCTCAAGGTGAGAAAGATACATCATTACCTGGGATGCAAATTTTGATTGATTTCACTTCAGAATCAGCGCAACGCACGCTTGTAACGTCAACTTCTATCTTTCCAACAAAAAATGCGGCGCAACAAGCACTTGATATGGGTGTAGAAGCGGGAATGAATTCTACATTAGACCAACTTGATTCATTATTGAAACAAAAAAAGTCATAAGTATGTCAAAAAAATTCAACTAAATTTAAGTTATAATGTAGTTGAAATGAGGTTGATGATATGAAAGAAAGATATTTAAAAGTACTAGCTTTATTTTCAGTTAGTACATTAATACCTACAGTACTACTCAATTCAAAGGCAATTGATAATAGTGCAATTAAATATGTTTTAAGAACAGCGCTAGGCTATGGCATTTTTGCTACAGGTTTACGCTATTTATCAAGACTTAAAGCACATAAATAGTAAATTACTAAGTGAGATAGAATCGTGTCTACATGATACGATTTTATCTCACTTTTTTTACCTAAAAAATTTAAGCTATTCATGTTTTCTTAAAAAATATATAATTGAAACATAACTTGAAAGGATGTAGGGGGCATACATATGTTGAAGAACAATAAAACGGTTGAAGACACCCATGCAACGCGTGATATTGTAGAAGCTGCTGTCGGGCAGGTACAGACGAAAGAAATTATGGCTACAAAAACGCCTGGTAGATATGCATTGAAAGCAATCATGTCAGGATTTTTATTAGCAATCGTAACGGTATTTATGTTGGCAATTAAAACACAATTTGCAGGCACTAATGAAGGTTTAGTTAATTTGTTAGGTGCGATTGCATTTAGTTTAGCTTTAGTATTAATTGTGTTGACGAATTCAGAATTACTAACTAGTAATTTCATGTATTTAACGGTAGGCTGGTATTATAAAGCCATTACTATTAATAAGATGTTGTTCATTTTCTTATTCTGTTTTATTGGGAATATTATAGGTGGATTCATATTATTCTTCTTAATGAAAGGGACGCATATTATGACGCCAGAAATGATTGCCAGCTTAAGTAAGACAGTACATATGAAAACGGTAGAATCAACTTGGTTAAATATTTTAGTTAAAGCAATCTTCTGTAATTTCTTTATTAATATTGGTATATACGTGTCTATGTTATTTAAAGAAGGACTGGCAAGAGCATTCTTTATTGCTGCAGGGGTTGTCGTGTTTGTATTCATGGGTTATGAACACGTTGTCTTCAATGCTGGTTTATACGCAGGTATGGTGTTCTATAATTTAGATGCACTATCATGGTTAGGTGTTATTAAAAATATTGTGTTTGCTTTAATTGGTAACTATATCGGTGGTGGTATATTTATTGGTTTAGTATATGCGTATTTAAATGGTTCACGTGATAGTATGAAAGCTAAGTAATCAATAATAGGGTTGTGTTATCACTAAGTTAAATGAGTAGATAGCACAACCTTTTTTATTGAATTAATTTAACCACATTATTGAAAAAGTTGACTAAATGATGATTAAAACATATCATTTTAATCAACATTAAAGCATTTAATGACCAAATTTTAAAAGTAATAAAGTCTAATATAAAGGGGATGAAGCCATTGGTTGCGAATATATTAGTGGCACATGGCATGAGAAAAGGTGATCAAAATAAAGCGTTGGGAGAATTCTTAGATCGTTTATTAAGTGATGAATCGTATGAATATGAATTAGCGTTTATTGAAAGTGAAGAAAAGAGTATTGAAAAAACGATTGGTCGCTTAATAAAGCAAGGTGAAACTCAATTTAAAGTTGTACCTCTTTTGATCTTTTCGGCAATGCATTATATCGTCGATGTTCCTGAAATTTTATCAAATATCAAAAAAGATCATCCTGAAATAAGTTACGAAATTAGTGAACCGCTTGGTACGCATGACTATATGGTGGATTTAGTTGAAAAACGTATTCAAGATGTTGAAAATTCTACCTCCTCTAATTATGCGATTGTATTAATCGCACATGGTAGCTTCTCATATACGAAAGCACATGATGAGTTAAAGGAATTTAGTGAAAAAATGAATCAACCTGTACCTATCTATTGTCGTACGCTATATGGTGACATTACTTTTAGAAATGACTTGGATCAACTTTCGAATGAATATGATGAACTTATTGTAGTGCCAATGTTTTTATATGATGGGCGACTAGTAAATAAAGTAAAACGACTCATTTCAGAAATGGATATACAGGGTACGCTTCACATTACACCATCTATTAATTTCGATAACATATTAAAGAGAATTATTAGTGAACGTTTAAAGCAATTAACATTTAATTAGGATTTATAAGCTGAGGCACAATGTGTCTCAGTTTTTTATTGTATTTGGACAAGTTATTGAACGTATTAGGGAATTCCCCGATTTTTAATTAATTTGTGAAAATCATCACATTTGAAGTGGAATCTGTTATAGAATAGCAGTGAAGAAACAAATGTTGAATATCAAACATTTTAAAAAACAAAAAATTGCAAATGGAAAATAAGTAAATTTAAAGTGATAAAAGGGGCATATTTTATGACTAAACAAAAATTAGTGATGATTGGAAACGGCATGGCGGGATTAAGAACGATAGAAGAAATTCTAGAGCGTTCAGATTCACAATTTGACATTACAATTATTGGGAAAGAACATTATCCAAACTATAACAGAATAATGTTATCAAATATATTACAGAAGAAAATGACTGTAGAAGAAACAATAATGAATCCATATGAATGGTATGAAGAGAACAACATTCAGCTCATCGTCAACGACCCAGTAGAGACGGTTGATCGTTCAGCACAAACAGTAACAACATCAAAAGGTGTTGAAGTGAATTATGACATTTGTATATTTGCAACAGGCTCTAGTGCATTCGTATTACCGATACCTGGATCAGATTTACCAAGTGTTATAGGTTGGAGAACAATCGAAGATACTGAACGCATGATTGAAATCGCTAAAACGAAAAAGAAAGCTGTCGTTATTGGTGGCGGATTATTAGGACTTGAATGTGCACGTGGTTTAATGGATCAAGGTATGGAAGTAACTGTATTACACTTAGCAGAATGGCTTATGGAAATGCAGTTAGACCGTAAAGCTGGAGGCATGCTTAAAGCAGATTTAGAACGTCAAGGTATGAATATCGAGTTACAAGCGAACTCTAAAGAAATTATTGGTAAAGATGATGTAGAAGCGATTAAATTGGCAGATGGAAGAATAATCGAAACAGACTTAGTTGTCATGGCAGTCGGTATCCGTCCATTTACTCAAGTAGCACGTGATGCAGGTCTAGAAGTAAATAGAGGTATCGTTGTTAATGATTATTTACAAACATCAGACCCTAATATTTATGCGGTTGGCGAATGTTCAGAGCATGACGGCAAAGTATATGGCTTAGTCGCACCGCTCTATGAACAAGGTAAAGTGTTAGCTGACTACCTAACTGGAAAAGAAACAGAAGGGTACAAAGGTTCTACAACTTTCACTTCATTAAAAGTGTCTGGTTGTGATTTATATAGTGCGGGACAAATTGTTGAAAATGAAAATGTCCATGGTATTGAAATTTTCAACAGTGTCGATAATATTTATAAAAAAGTCTATTTGAGTGATGGTCAAGTTGTCGGAGCAGTATTATATGGTGATACAGATGATGGCTCAAGATTCTATAATATGATGAAAAAACATGAATCATTAGAAGACTATACATTAGTATCATTATTGTACAAAGGTGGAGAAGAAGCGGTAACTTCTATCGCTGATATGCCAGATGATGAAACGATTTGTGGTTGTAACGGTGTAGATAAAGGTACGATTGTTAATGCGATTACGACTAAAGGATTAACTTCAGTGGAAGAAGTAACGAAAGCAACTAAAGCGGGTAATTCATGTGGTAAATGTAAAGGACAAATTGGCGAGTTATTACAATGCACATTAGGTGATGACTTTGTAGCAGCGAAACCTACCGGAATTTGTGCTTGTACTGATTTAACACGTGATCAAATTGTTACGCAAATAAGAGCTAAAGGACTAAAAACATCAAAAGAAGTACGTCACGTACTAGACTTTAAAGATAAAAATGGCTGTCCAAAATGTCGTCCAGCAATAAACTACTATTTAAATATGGTATATCCACATGACCATCAAGATGAAAAAGAATCACGCTTCGCAAATGAACGTTATCATGCAAACATTCAAAATGATGGTACATTCTCTGTTATTCCACAAATGCGTGGAGGCGTAACAGATGCTGACCAATTAATAAGATTAGGTGAAGTTGCAAAAAAATACAATGTACCATTAGTTAAAGTAACAGGCTCTCAACGTGTAGGTTTATATGGATTGAAGAAAGAAGAATTACCTAAAGTATGGGAAGATTTAGGTATGCGTTCAGCTTCAGCATATGGTAAGAAAACACGTTCAGTTAAAAGTTGTGTAGGTAAAGAATTCTGTCGATTCGGTACTCAATACACTACACGCTTAGGTATTCGCTTAGAAAAAACATTCGAATACATTGACACACCACATAAATTTAAAATGGGTGTATCTGGTTGTCCACGTAGTTGCGTTGAATCAGGAGTTAAAGATTTCGGTGTTATCTCAGTAGAAAACGGTTATCAAATTTACATCGGTGGTAATGGAGGTACAGATGTTACAGTTGGTAAATTATTAACTACCGTTGAAACTGAAGATGAAGTTATTCAATTATGTGGTGCGTTAATGCAGTATTATCGTGAAACAGGCATTTATGCAGAAAGAACTGCACCATGGTTAAATCGTTTAGGCTTTGAAAATGTTAAAGAAGTACTACTGGATCCTGAACGTCAAAAAGAATTATTCGATAGAATTATGGATGCTAAAAAAGCGATTGATGGACATGGCGAACCTTGGGAAGCAATCGTTGAAGATAAAGAAGCTCGAAAAATCTTTGAAGTTGAGAGGGTGTAACATATGAAATCTATGGAAAAAGTTAAAGTAACGACATTAGAAGAATTAACACCATTGATTGGAAAAAAAGTGATTGTTGATGGTAAAGAAATTGGCATTTTCTTAACTGAAAGTGGAGACATTCATGCAATTAATAATATTTGTCCTCACAAACAAGGGCCATTATCAGAAGGAACAGTAAGTGGCGATTACGTTTATTGCCCTCTACATGATCAAAAGGTTGATTTGAGAAGTGGCGAGGTACAAGAACCTGATACTGGATGTGTTGAAACATATCAAGTTGAAGTCATCGATGGAGACGTTTATGTATGTCTGTAGATGAAAAATCAAAGGTTTACTTGATAGGTGCTGGACCTGGTAATCCTAATCTTTTAACGAAAAAAGCAGAACGATGTATTAAGAAAGCTGAAGTTATTCTATATGATCGTTTAGTAAACCCACTCATACTTCAATATGCACCCGCTGATGCGGAATTCATTGATGTAGGTAAAAAGCCTTACGCTAAACATATACAACAAGACGAAATTAATTTAAAAATCGTTGAAGCGGCTAAAAAGTACCAAACAGTCATTCGTCTCAAAGGTGGCGATCCAGCAATATTTGGTCGTGTTACTGAAGAAGTCAATACTTTAAAAGACTATGGTATTGAATATGAAATTGTTCCTGGTGTAACTTCAGCAAGTGCAGCTGTTGCAACAATGGATTTAGGCTTAACAATGAGATTAGTAGCGCCTAGTGTGACTTTCTCAACAGGCCATTTCAAAGATTCAATCAATCAAGAAACAGATATACGTAATTTGATTAATGGTGGGACATTAGCCATCTATATGGGGATAAAACGATTGGGCCGTATCATTGATCAAATCACAGCTTATACTTCAGAGGACAATTCGATAGCAATTGTGTTTAATGCTACGTGTCATAACCAACGCGTCATCATTGGTAAATTAAGCACCATTGAGCATCAATTACAGCAACACGAACTTGAAGGCGAACCAGGCATTTGCATTTTAGGTGCGATTGTTGACTATATTGATAAAGATAAAGTGTTGAAACAAGAGCATGAAAGAAATTTAGATGATTCATTATATGTTATAAAAGGTTCGAAAGAAGATGCTTTATTGAAAGCTGAAGAATTATCTGAAACAGGATATCGTTGTATAGTGCACGTTGATGAAAGTTACCATCCATCACAACAACAATTATACACACAAATAATCAATAACAATAAAATTAAATATATTAATTTATAAGTCATCCTTGCAGGAGTGGTATAACGAATTCTTAGAACGTTATGTACCACTACCTGCTTTTTTGTTTTTTAGGGATTCCCCCATGCGAATTAGGACATTCCCTAATACCTAATGAATGTGAAAAATTGTACAATCATTATAAATTCAAAAGTAAAACGGCAAATCGGAATAAGTTAATACCTTTAACGGTAGGAGGATTCATATAGATGGGAAAATTTGGATTAAACTTTTTCAAACCAACTGAGACATTTAATGGTAACTGGTCAGTTCTTGAGAGCAAAAGTAGAGAATGGGAAAAAATGTACCGTGAAAGATGGAGTCACGATAAAGTAGTTAGAACAACACATGGTGTTAACTGTACAGGGTCATGTTCATGGAAAGTATTTGTTAAAAACGGCGTAATCACTTGGGAAAATCAACAAATTGATTATCCAAGTTGTGGGCCTGATATGCCTGAATTTGAACCTCGTGGATGTCCGCGTGGTGCGTCGTTCTCTTGGTATGAATATAGTCCACTTCGTGTGAAATATCCATACATTAGAGGGAAATTATTAGATTTATGGAATACAGCGTTAGAAGAAAATAATGGAAATCGTATTGCAGCGTGGGCATCTATTGTTGAAGACGAAGAGAAAGCAAAAGCATATAAACAAGCACGTGGTAAAGGTGGACATGTTCGAGCTAACTGGAAAGATGTAACAGATATTATTGCTGCACAAATTCTTTATACAATTAAAAAGGATGGTCCAGATAGAATCGCAGGATTTACACCAATTCCTGCCATGTCAATGATAAGTTATGCTGCAGGGGCAAGATTTATCAACTTACTCGGTGGAGAAATGTTAAGTTTTTATGATTGGTATGCTGATTTACCGCCTGCGTCACCACAAATTTGGGGTGAACAAACTGACGTACCTGAATCAAGTGATTGGTACAATGCTTCATATATTATTATGTGGGGTTCAAACGTACCACTTACACGTACACCTGATGCTCATTTTATGACTGAAGTGAGATATAAAGGGACTAAAGTTGTTTCAGTAGCACCTGACTATGCAGAAAACGTTAAATTCGCGGATAACTGGTTAGCACCTAATCCTGGTACTGATGCAGCAGTAGCACAAGCAATGACACATGTTATTTTACAAGAATACTATCAAGATAATCCTAGTGAAATGTTCATTAACTATTCAAAACAATATTCAGATATGCCTTTCGTGATTATGTTAGATGAAGATGACAATGGCTATAAAGCAGGACGATTCTTACGTGCAAGTGATTTAGGTATGGAAAGTGAAAATAGCGAATGGAAACCAGTCATTCACGATATGAATAGTCATCAGTTTGTAGTACCTAATGGCACAATGGGTCAACGCTGGGAAGAAGGCAAGAAGTGGAACTTAAAATTAGAAAATGAAGATGGTTCTAAGATTGATCCAGCGATGTCAATGGCAGACGACACATACGAACTAAAAACAATTCAATTCCCTTACTTTGATAGTCAAGGTGACGGTATTTTTGAAAGACCAATAGCAGCTAGAAAAGTAACATTAGCTGATGGAAAAGAAGTGTATGTAGCGACAGTATATGACTTAATGACAAGTCAATATGGCATTAAACGATTTAATCATGAATTAGAAGCAACTTCATACGACGATGCTGAATCAAAATATACACCTGCATGGCAACAACGTGTAACTGGTATTAAACCAGAATTAGTAACACAAGTAGCTAGAGAATTTGCGCAAAATGCAATCGATACAAAAGGACGCTCAATGATAATCATGGGTGCTGGTATTAACCACTGGTTCAATTCAGATACGATTTATCGAGCAATTTTAAATCTTGTTCTTTTATGTGGCTGTCAAGGTGTTAACGGTGGTGGATGGGCTCACTACGTTGGACAAGAAAAATGTAGACCAATAGAAGGTTGGAATACGGTAGCCTTTGCCAAAGACTGGCAAGGACCACCACGTCTGCAAAATGGTACAAGTTGGTTCTATTTTGCGACTGATCAATGGAAATATGAGGAATCTAATGTTGATAAATTAAAATCTCCATTAGCTAATAATATTAAACATCAACACCCAGCTGACTATAACGTTACAGCTGCTAGATTAGGTTGGTTGCCGTCATACCCTCAATTCAATAAGAATAGTTTATTATTCGGAGAAGAGGCAAAAGATGCCGGTGATGACTCTAATGAAGCGATATTAAATAGAGCAATCGAATCAGTCAAAAATAGAGAAACTCAATTTGCGATAGAAGATCCAGATTTAAGAAAGAACCATCCGAAAACATTATTCGTATGGCGTTCAAATTTAATTTCAAGTTCTGCCAAAGGACAAGAGTACTTTATGAAACATTTATTAGGTACACGTTCAGGACTAATGGCTGAACCTAACGAAGAAGACAAACCAGAAGAAATTCAATGGCGTGAAGATACAGAAGGTAAATTAGACTTATTAGTGTCACTAGATTTCAGAATGACTGCGACACCATTGTACTCAGATATCGTATTACCAGCTGCAACATGGTATGAAAAACACGATTTGTCATCAACAGATATGCATCCATTCATTCATCCATTTAATCCAGCGATTGATCCATTATGGGAATCACGTTCAGACTGGGATATTTATAAAACCTTAAGTAAAGCTGTTTCTGAAATGGCGAAAGATTACTTACCAGGAACATTTAAAGATGTTGTAACGACACCACTTGGCCATGATTCCAAACAGGAATTAGGTTCAGAATACGGTATTGTTAAAGATTGGTCTAAAGGAGAAGTTGAAGCCATTCCAGGTAAAACAATGCCAAACTTCGCAGTCGTAGATAGAGATTACACTAAAATCTACGATAAATATGTGACTTTAGGTCCATTACTTGAAAAAGGAAAAGTTGGTGCACATGGCGTAAGCTTCAGCGTGAAAGATGAATATGAAGAACTTAAAAGTATGATAGGTACTTGGAATGATGAGGACCCTGAATCAGTCAGAAATAATCGTCCACGTATCGATACTGCTAGAAAAGTAGCAGATGCAATCTTAAATGTATCATCAGCTACTAACGGCAAATTATCACAAAAATCATACGAAGATTTAGAAAATCAAACAGGAATGGAATTAAAAGACATTTCAAAAGAACGTGCATCTGAAAAGATTTCATTCTTAAACATTACATCACAACCACGGGAAGTTATACCAACAGCTGTGTTCCCTGGTTCAAACAAAAATGGACGTAGATATTCTCCATTTACAACTAATATAGAACGACTCGTACCATTTAGAACATTAACAGGTAGACAAAGTTATTACATCGATCACGAAGTATTCCAACAATTCGGCGAAAGTTTACCAGTATACAAACCAACATTACCGCCAATGGTATTTGGTACTAGAGATAAACAAGTTAAAGGTGGACAAGATGCATTAGTATTACGTTATTTAACACCTCATGGTAAATGGAATATACACTCAACATATCAAGATAACGAACGTATGTTGACATTATTTAGAGGTGGTCCAGTCGTTTGGTTATCTAATGAGGATGCTGATGAGCATGGCATCAATGACAACGATTGGTTAGAAGTTTATAACAGAAATGGTGTTGTAACTGCAAGAGCAGTCACATCACACCGTATGCCAAGAGGAACAATGTTTATGTATCATGCACAAGATAAACACATTGAAACACCAGGATCAGAAATTACAGATACTCGTGGCGGTTCACACAATGCACCAACAAGAATTCATTTGAAACCTACACAACTTGTAGGTGGTTACGCACAAATTAGTTATCACTTTAACTATTATGGACCAATAGGAAATCAACGTGACGTATATGTAGCAGTGAGAAAGATGAAGGAGGTAAATTGGCTTGAAGATTAAAGCGCAAATTGCAATGGTGTTAAATTTAGATAAATGCATAGGTTGCCACACTTGCAGCGTAACATGTAAGAACACTTGGACTAACCGTCCAGGTGCAGAATACATGTGGTTCAACAACGTAGAAACTAAACCAGGTGTAGGATATCCGAAACGATGGGAAGACCAAGAACATTATAAAGGTGGATGGGTCTTAAATAAAAAAGGAAAATTAGAACTTAAATCTGGTAGTCGTTGGACAAAAATGGCGTTAGGTAAAATCTTTTACAACCCAGATATGCCTCTTATTAAAGATTATTATGAACCATGGACATACAATTACGAACATTTAACTACTGCTAAAGAAGGTAAGCATTCTCCTGTTGCTAAAGCGCACTCACTTATCTCAGGTGAGAAACTTAATCTTGAGTGGGGGCCTAACTGGGAAGATGACTTAGCCGGTGCACATATTACTGGTCCAGAAGATCCTAATATTCAAAAAATTGAAGAAGACATTAAATTCCAATTTGATGAAACATTTATGATGTATTTACCTCGTCTTTGTGAGCATTGTTTAAACCCTAGTTGTGTAGCTTCATGTCCATCTGGTGCAATGTATAAACGTGATGAAGATGGTATTGTTTTAGTTGACCAAGATGCATGTCGTGGGTGGCGCTACTGTATGACTGGTTGCCCTTATAAAAAAGTTTACTTCAACTGGAAAACAAACAAAGCTGAGAAATGTACATTCTGTTTCCCAAGAATTGAAGCTGGATTACCAACAGTTTGTTCTGAAACATGTACAGGTAGAATGAGATATTTAGGTGTATTATTATATGATGCCGATAGAGTTCATGAAGCAGCTTCAGCTGAAAATGAAAAAGATTTATATGAAAAGCAATTAGATATTTTCTTAAATCCATTTGATGAAGAAGTGATTGAACAAGCTGAAAAAGATGGCATTAGCTATGAATGGATTGAAGCAGCTCAAAATTCACCAGTGTATAAACTGGCAATTGAATATAAATTAGCATTTCCTTTACATCCAGAATTTAGAACAATGCCTATGGTTTGGTATTGCCCACCATTAAGTCCTATCATGAGTTATTTTGAAGGTAAAAATGCAGGACAAAACCCAGATATGATTTTCCCAGCTATTGAAGAAATGCGTTTACCAATAGAATACTTAGCTAATTTATTTACTGCCGGAGATGTCCAACCTGTTAAGGAATCTTTACAAAAAATGGCTATGATGAGAAGTTACATGCGCTCACAAGTTACAGGTAAAGAGTTTGATACTTCTAAATTAGAAAGACTTGGATTATCAGAAATTCAAACTAAAGATATGTATCGTTTATTAGGTTTAGCAAAATATGAAGATCGCTTTGTTGTACCAACATCTCATAAAGAAACATATTTAGATACGTACCATGCGCAAGGTAGCCAAGGGTATGGTGGCGAATACTTCGGAGACAATTGTGAAGGCTGTGGTGTTCCAGTAGGTTCAGGAAAAACAGGACAAGAAATTTATAATGAGAATTTCTATGGAGGGATTTTCCGTGATTAATTTACAACAATTTCATTATTATCAAGAAAGTTTTGGTTATATAGCTCAGCAACTTAATTTCCCAGAGAAATTAACGTTTCATCCAAAAACATTTGAAGAAACGATTGAACCCTCTCATCCTGGTTATGATGATTTAGTAAAATACAGAGAGATTATGCATCAATTCACATTGTCAGAAATTAAAGCAATATATACAGATACCTTTGATTTTAATAAGAAATCACCGCTTTATATGACTTACAACAAATTTGATACTCAAAAAGAAAGAGGCCAAATGTTGGCTAAACTTAAAGTGTTATATGAAATGTTTGGGTTGAAAATGGTAGATAACGAGTTATCAGATTACCTACCATTGATGCTCCAATTCTTACACGTAGCATCATGGCAAAATGATCCACGAGCAGAAGGCAATATTGAACTAGTTATTATGATTATTGAAGACGGTACGTATGAAATGGCAAATCATTTAGCTCAAGATAACAATCCTTATGCTTATGTGATCCGTGCTTTAAGAAATACATTAAAAGCTTGTCTAGAAATTCCAAATGAGGTGACATCTCATGCTTAATCAATTTTTATGGATTATATTTCCATATTTATGTGTAGCCATTTTCATTGTTGGACACATCGCTCGTTATAAATACGATCAATTCTCATGGACTGCTAAATCGAGTGAATTTTTAGAGAAAAAACAATTAAAATGGGGTAGCTTATTATTCCATTTGGGCATCATACCGGTGTTTTTTGGTCACGTCGTAGGTCTCGCTATACCAGCTAAATGGATTGATGGATTAGGTGTAAGCGAGGAAATGTATCATTTTGGTGCTGTATACATCGGTAGTATCTTTGGTATAATGACGTTTATTGGTATGTTACTATTAACAGCACGACGAATTACTATTAAAAATGTTAGAAAGCTAAGTTCAGCTTCTGATATATTTGTAAATTTCTTATTAATATTAATTATTTTCATGGGATGTTATTCAACATTAGTTACGAATGCGATGGTAAGTGATTTTGATTATCGTCAAACGATATCTATATGGTTTAGACACTTATTTACATTTTCACCAGACGCGAGTCTGATGACGAGTGTACCTTTATCTTTTAAAATTCACATCTTACTTGGATTTACAATTTTAGCTTGTTGGCCATTCACTCGCTTAGTGCATGTTTGGAGTGTACCGCTTTCGTATACTAATCGTAGATATATTGTTTATCGTAAACATAAAACACGTTCATGAGTATGAGAGGAGATTCAAATGTGATTACGAATCCAGTATTTGAAAAACAGGATTTCCAACAACAATTGAATAATCTAAGGGTCAGTGAAGGCTATGATTTTGCAGGTGTTGCACTTTATGAGCATCATATGACTTCAGCACCGATTAAATGGCATTATGTCTCAGGTAACCTGAATGATCGCTATAAAATGATTATCTTGCGTAAAGGGCGAGGTCTAGCCGGTATGGTTATGAAGACTGGAAAACGCATGATCATTGCCGACGTAGTGGCAAGCTTATCACCAGAAGATAAGATTAAATATCCAATCTTAATTGCCGAAAATCTAACTGCAATGGTAGCTATCCCATTGTGTTACAATAATCAGGTGTATGGTGTATTACTCTTAGGTCAAAGAGATGGCAAGTCTCTTCCTGATTATGAAACTTTGGATATTAGTGGCAAGCTTTGGACATTTTCAGAAGAAATGTAGGTGTTTAAAATGTTGGATGTTGATAATCTTGATTTAGAGAACTTACTAAAAAAATATTACGAAAAGACGAATGAAAAAATCGTATTTGTAAATAAAGATGGTAAGGTTATCGCGATGAATGATGCTGCAGAAGAGATTATTTCAAAGGATAATAATTATAGTGCAATGACCAATGCGATATGTAATCGTTGTGAAGGTTACTCTAACGAATTTGCATTACAAAGTTGCATTAACTGTTATCTTGATACGACAAAGCCTAATGATATGAATTTCCAAGTATTCATGAAAACGGTAGATAATAAAATTCAACCATTTACTGCTTCGTATCAATGTATTGATGATGAGGCACAAATCTACGCTTTTACATTACAAGATATATCTCCACAAATAGAGCGACAAGAAAAGATGTATCAACGTCAGATGTTACGTAAAACGATTGCTGCACAAGAAAATGAAAGAAAACGTATATCTAGAGAATTACATGATAGTGTTGTTCAAGAGATGCTAAATGTAGATGTTGAATTGAGATTATTAAAATATCAACAAGATATGGCTCAACTCATTGAAAAATCCGAACATATTGAATTGCTAATGTCTAATTTAATTAATGATATTCGTGATTTATCAGTAGAATTGAGGCCTTCATCACTTGATGATTTAGGATTAGAAGCAGCTTTTAAATCTTATTTCAAACAATTAGAGTATAATTATGGATTAAATGTTGTTTATCAATCAAATATTCAAACAATACGTTTCGATAGTGAAATTGAAACCGTTGTTTATCGCGTTGTTCAAGAAGCGATATTTAATGCATTAAAATATGCAGGTGTTTATGAAGTGGAAGTAACGATTCAACAAACTGAAGAAGGTCTTATCGCTGAGATTATTGACAGGGGTAAAGGCTTTGATCCCAACTTAAAACCTCAGGGTACTGGATTAGGGCTATATGGAATGAATGAGAGAGCAGAACTTGTTAAAGGTACAGTGAATATAGAAACACATATTGGTAAAGGTACAATTATTACGTTAGAAGTACCAGTTTAAAATATGTTAGGGGAATATAAAGTGAAGATTGTTATTGCAGATGATCATGCAGTTGTTAGAACAGGATTTTCGATGATTTTAAACTTTCAAGAGGATATGGAAGTAGTTGCAACCGCTGCTGATGGGGGAGAAGCATATCAAAAGGTGATGGAGCATAAGCCAGATGTATTAATTATGGACTTAAGTATGCCACCTGGTGAATCAGGATTAATTGCAACAAGTAAAATATCAGAAAGTTTTCCTGAAACTAAAATATTAATATTAACAATGTATGATGATGAAGAATATTTGTTCCACGTTCTTCGTAATGGTGCTAAAGGCTATATATTAAAGAATGCACCTGATGAACAATTATTACTAGCCGTGCGAACAGTTTATAAGGGCGAAACATATGTAGATATGAAATTAACAACGTCATTAGTGAATGAATTTGTAAATCATAAACATTCAGATGATGTATCTACTAACGATCCATTTAAAATATTATCTAAGCGCGAACTAGAAATATTACCTTTAATTGCAAAAGGGTATGGTAATAAAGATATTGCTGAAAAATTATTCGTGTCGGTCAAAACGGTCGAAGCGCATAAAACACATATAATGACTAAACTCGATTTAAAATCTAAACCTGAGTTAGTAGAATATGCATTGAAAAAGAAATTATTAGATTTTTAAATGATGAAAATGAAACTGAGACAGATTAGTAATGTCTCAGTTTTTTGCGTACATATATAGAAAAAATATAGGGGGATTCCCAGTCAGTATAAGGGAATATCCTTATGTTCATTTTTTCACAATTCTACTAAAATTTAATTGTAATCAGTAATGTGATTGAATTATAAATTTTTGACCTCTTTTATATAACAATTACTGATAAAGAAAATTAAATGATGAAGGTGAAAAAATGTATAAGACAAAAGGTGGCTTTCAACTTACCTTACAAACGTTAAGTCTTGTAGTGGGTTTCATGGCATGGAGTATTATATCTCCGTTAATGCCATATATCTCTCAAGATGTTAAAGTTAATCCTGGACAGTTATCTATTATATTGGCAATTCCAGTAATATTAGGTTCAATTTTACGTGTGCCATTCGGTTATTTAACTAATATTATTGGTGCGAAATGGGTATTCTTTTGTAGTTTTGTTATATTATTATTTCCTATCTTCTTTTTAGGGCAAGCACAAACACCAGGAATGTTAATGTTATCTGGATTCTTTTTAGGTGTTGGAGGTGCGATATTCTCTGTAGGTGTGACATCTGTACCTAAATATTTTTCAAAAGATAAAGTAGGGCTTGCTAATGGAATTTATGGTATGGGTAACATCGGTACGGCAGTATCTTCATTTTTAGCACCACCTATTGCAGGTATTATAGGTTGGCAAACGACGGTAAGAAGTTATTTAATTATCATTGCTATTTTCGCAATTTTAATGTTCATTTTTGGTGATAAAAATGAACCAAAAGTGAAAGTACCTTTAGCATCTCAGTTTAAAAAATTATCATCAAATTATAAGTTATATTACTTAAGTCTTTGGTATTTTATTACGTTTGGTGCTTTTGTAGCATTTGGATTATTCTTACCTAACTACTTAGTAAATAACTTTGGCATTGATAAAGTTGATGCAGGTATTCGGTCAGGTGTATTCATTGCTTTAGCAACTTTCTTAAGACCAATTGGCGGTATACTTGGAGATAAATTTAATGCTGTGAAAGTACTAATGATCGATTTTATTATTATGATTGTAGGTGCTGTTATTTTAGGAATTTCAAGTCATATTGCTTTATTTACTATCGGTTGTTTAACTATCAGTATCTGTGCTGGTTTAGGTAATGGTTTAATATTTAAACTTGTACCTTCTTACTTCGCAAAAGAATCTGGTGCAGCTAATGGTATTGTTTCTATGATGGGTGGTTTAGGAGGATTCTTCCCACCTTTAGTTATTACTTATGTAACAGGTCTAACTGGTTCAAGTCATTTAGCATTTATTCTTTTAGCAATATTTGGTGTCTTAGCATTTATTACCATGGGACACTTATATAAAAAAGAATATGCAAAATAAATTTATACATTAAAAAGAGCAATACAAAGCTAAACATAGTTTTGTATTGCTCTTTAACATTTTATTCTGTATATCTATTTATTCTACTGTAATTGTTGTTGATTGATCTTGTGCACTAACTTCTTTAGGTAAAATAACAACTAAAATCCCGTCTTCGTAGCTTGCTTTAATTTGTGACTTATCAATATCATTAAATTCAAAATGTCTAACTAATTCACCACTTGCACGTTCACTTAATTGAACGCTACCTGTTTGTTCAGATACATGCTTTTGAACTTTAATTGTTAATGCCGCATGTTCAAATTTAAGTTCAATTTCAGACTTATTGACACCAGGTAGTTCAGCTTCTAATACGTATTGATTTGTTTGATTATAAATATTTGTCGGGAAACTTTTTGATGAAAATTGATTAAAAACTTGTTCACCTAAATCACGAAATACGTCTTTTGGATTATTCTTGAAAATGGATTGTTCAAAAAACTCTCTATTATTCATACTAATGTCTCTCCTTTATTTAAGCGTGCATACCATAGTTGTAAAATGATACTTTTCAAGTACATTATAGTAATAGAGAGGGTTAACGTAAAGCGAAAGGAATTATAAAAGAATAAGGCAAAGATTAAGTGCGGAATAGTAAATCCATGGCAAAAGTCTCAATATGTATAAAGCCTAGTAATTGTGAAATAAAGTGTTTCGCTTTTGCCAGGATTAAATATTAGTGAGTAGTATAATCGAAGTTATTTGAAATAACATGTTTTAAGCTATTAACAAGATTATCTTTTTCATCTTGTGAAATATCAAAGTCCTCAAAAACTTGGTCAGAGATAGCTTTCAACGTAGGTTTAATATTAATACCGCTTTCAGTCAGTGTAATTTGAAGATTTCTTTCATCTTCTTTTTCACGCATACGTTGTACGTAGCCTTTTTTCTCTAATTTCTTTAAGAGAGGTGTTAGTGTTCCAGAATCTAAAAATACGCGACGACCAAGTGATTTAATATTTATCTTTTCTTCATTTTCGATGGCCATGATGACCATAAAGTTTGTATATGTTAAATCATGCTTTTTTAAATAGTAAGTATATTTTTTTATAACTTCTTTAGAAGTAACATATAATAAAAAACATAATTGATTACTTAAATAACTATCTTTAATATACATACATTTCCCCCCTTAACTTATTTAAAGATATTATGAACTAAAAGTAATGTCAAGACTGTTGCCATAGTATTTCATGGACTTTTATAGCCTTTTGAACTATATTTGAAAGTACGTCTACACGTTTGCTGTAAGTGTCGATTTATTTTGAATTAGAGATAAATTGTTAGGACATTTTGTTACAGAAATACTGAAATACTTTAAAATTTTCTATCTATCATTCATAATAATTTAGATAGTAACTAGAGATGGTGAGACTAGGTTGTGTACAAAGGAGTTTCAAAATGAGTAAAAAACAAAAATGGATTAGAATTTGTATTATTTTGGCGATTTCATTAGTAGTGGCAATTGCTTTCTTTTTCGCAATGAAAACGTATCAAGGTCATAGAAATATTAAAATGGTAGATAGTTATATAGAGCAGAAACATTTAAGTGATGATATTAAATCTGAAAAAACACAATATAGTGCAAAAAAAGGGGTTTATTACAAAGAAGTTGTCTTTAAAGATGAACCTCATATGACATATGTCATTCAACCTATAGGAACACGTAAAGGTATCTTTGCTGAAGGCTTTGATACTGAAACTAAAAAAAGTATTAAAGATGCAAAACATAATTATTTTAACCAAAATTTCAAACCTTAATTTCGCATTAAATGAGGATTAATATTTTACAAGTAATGAAAAATAAGGAGAACAGAATTCATAATGATTTCTGATCTCCTTTTTATAGTATTTTTAATTATTTTAGCTTGATTGAATAGTATATATATAGTTAGCTTTAAAAATTTTATATCCCATTTCATAATTATCTGATATAATTAAGCGATGTCAGATGAAGGGGGTTTCAACATGGCTCTGTTCAAGAGAAAAATTAGTTTACCGATGCAGGTTATCATCGCATTGGTGCTAGGTGTAGTTGTAGGTTTATTATTATTTGGACAAGATAACGTAGCAAATTATATAAAACCGTTCGGTGATGTTTTCTTAAATTTAATTAAAATGATCATCATACCGATTGTATTCTGTGCATTAGCATTATCTATATCTAACTTAGGGGACTCAAAGAAGATAGGTAGCTATGGATGGAAAGCAATTCTTTACTTTGAAATTATAACAACAATCGCCATTGGTTTAGGACTAATCATTGGTAACTTATTCAAACCAGGTGCTGGTTTAGATCCAGACAAATTACCTAAAGGCGATATTTCTAAATATCAATCATCTGCATCCGCAGCAGAACAATCTACATATGGCAATCACTTTATTGATACCATTGTAAATATTGTACCAACAAACATATTTGAAGCATTAACTAAAGGTGAATTATTACCAATCATCTTCTTCGCAGTATTCTTCGGTTTAGGATTAGCTGCAATAGGAGAAAAAGCAGATCCTGTGAAAGGCTTTTTAAATGGTACGCTTGAAGCAGTATTCTGGATGATTAATAAAATTTTAAAATTAGCACCAATAGGTGTATTTGCATTTATTTGTACAACAGTAATGACTTTTGGAGCATCTGCTTTAATTCCATTATTAAAATTAGTATTAGTAGTAGTGTTCGCGATGGTGTTCTTTATTATCGTTGTTCTAGGAATTGTAGCAAGAATTTGTGGTATTAGTATCTTCTCAATCATTAAAATTTTGAAAGATGAATTATTATTAGCATTCTCTACTTCAAGTTCAGAAGCAGTATTACCAGTAATGATGAAGAAAATGGAAAAATTCGGAGCGCCAAGAGATGTCACATCCTTTGTTATTCCAATAGGTTACTCATTTAACCTTGATGGATCAGCACTATACCAATCAATTGCAGCATTATTTGTTGCACAAATGTATGGCATTCATTTATCTATATCAGAACAAATTATCTTAATGGTAACATTAATGGTTGCCTCTAAAGGTATGGCTGGAGTACCTGGCGTTTCAATCGTAGTATTATTAACAACATTAGGAGCTATGGGCTTACCAGCACAAGGGCTCGCGTTAATTATCGGTGTAGACCGTTTATTAGACATGGTTCGTACATGTGTTAACGTAATAGGTAATGCACTATCAGCTGTTGTTATCTCTAAATGGGAAAAGGTTTATGACAAAGAACAAGGTAAAAAATACTTAGAATCAATTTAAAAAAGAAATCTGACATTTTTAGTATCGAGCACATAGGCTCGATACTTTTTTATTGCTTAAAATTATAAAGATTTGTGTATAAATACGTTATGATATTAAAAAACTGCCAACAAAGATTTCTCTTCATTGACAGTGATTTATTGTAATTTACATACCTTTCATATCATGCATTTCATGAATTTTCATCATTAAACCATGTGGTACGTCATCGTGATCTACTTTAGATACTCTTGAGAATTTATCTGATCCTTTTTCTTTAACTAAAAATACGAAGTCGCCTTTCTTAAAATTAGCTTTGCTATCAGAAGGCAATTCAACATTTTTTTCAATTTTTTCAGTCTGTTCATTTACCATCTTATCAATTGTATGGTCGTTTTTCATATAGCCATAATACGTTTCTTTTTGACCACCTGTCATCATCATGACAACAAGAACGATACATACGATCAACATGATAGCAATAAGTGCAATACCGATACCTAAACCCTTTTTATTTTTCATTTTATAGACTCCTTTAAAAAGTTCTATCTCTTTTATACATAAAATACTATTAAATTGCAATAAAATAATAATCTATATTAAATTGAATCATAATTTAATGACATAAACGACATCATAGGCGTTAACCAATTAATCAAAAAAAAGAGTTCAGAACCTGATTATCTTAGTACTGAACTCTTTAATATAAACAGTTATTTAAATTCTATACAGTAATCGTTACAGGTGTATCGATATCATCATCATTCATTAACTTGATGGTTTTAGGTACGACTTTAAGCACACATAGATTTGGATCCTCTTTTGAATCAAAGAACGTTTTATCTTGCGTTTCCCATAACCAGTCAATTACTTTTTGATCTTCAACAATTTCTATATTTGCTTCAATTTCAACAAAGCTATTATTTGTTGTTTCATTGTAACCTAATAAAATATATGCATAAGGATTATTTTTAATTTCTTCAACTTTAGTACTCTCATTACTTGTCTTCGTATATAAAGTTAATTCATCATTATAAAATACCATATAACGACTATTTGGTTGATTATTATATGCTGTTGATAAGACGCCGACTTTTGAAGTATCTAAGACTTTTTCAATTGATTGAATCACTTGTTGTTTATCCAAAGTTATCATCTCCTTATACTATTTATAGCCTAAATGATGTTCTTTTAAACTTACATCCAAGGTATACTAAGAAGGTTTAATACAAATATATTTCACTTCATCATGTTTTAGCGTTATTTGAAATGCGGCATAATTATTTTCTTGAATCAATAGTTCAGTCTTTGGATGATTACATCTATCTAATTGTTGAATAATATCTTTTTCAATGTAAACATCACGCTTATCTTGTGGAATTAAATGTTGTATTGAGCCATGTTCATTATTTAATGTATTTACAATAAATAGGGTGTTTTCTTTAAAGTCATTTTCAAAGATATAGTGTTGTTGGCTATCAGATAAATAACGGTCATTGATTTTATTAAAAAGTATCACATGATAATTCCCATCTTTATAACACATTAAATAATTATTTGATATTTGAAATGACTCATTACTAAATGTAGAAACAAATCGATATAAATGCATGATAGGTAATAAACTACCATGATTATTAAAGAGTGAGATATACATTGGATCTGTTTCTATTAATTTATAGCACACGCCACCACCGTGTCTCATTAACTGATATAAATGACATACGAGATCTGACAATTGAAGTGATTGTGTACCATTATTAGTGTATTTGAAACATTTTAATGATAGGTTACTATAAATAAACTGAGTTGACGGTATATTAGACCCCTCTATAAAACGCAAATAATTTTCAAAGTGCGTCGATAAGTGAGTAAAGCCACGTTGTATATCAATTAGCACATTTTTGGTATCAATGTTTTCAATATCAACAAAGTAAAAATCAAAGTTCATACGATGCATAATATCATATGTTTCTTGTAATGAACCCAGTTGTCTTAACAAACCATCAACCATTAAACTAAATTTGATAGCACGGTTTTTATTCTTGAGTTTAAGGTGTGCAAGGTGGATATCATGAATAGACATTGTTTCAGTATCAAATACAAGCATGAATTTCACTAATTTTTTATTCCATTTATAATCTCTATTATTTTGTAAGAATATCATAATCAATTGGTATATCATTTTAAATTCTTGATTATTTTTAATAGTGACAGCTAATCTAATATTTTTTTCAAATAATTTCTCAAAACAACGATTTAGTAAATTTAAATTTGTTTGACGACCTACCATGTCACTCACGTCATTAATTAAAATCGCTGGTCTAGGTAAATAGGATAAATCAATATCAAAATAATCATTAAACACAAATTGAAATAATTCATTTATGTTTTGAAAATCTATAAAAGCCGTTGAAAATTGCGTCTGATCTTTAGGATCGTAATTAGCAATATTAATTTGTGTGGTTTCCGTGGTCAAATGATTCGTAAACTCAAATTGTGAAATTAAATTTAAAAAAGATTGACTAACTGAACTTCTTATTAAAATAGAGGGCAGGGGTTCTAATTGATTTAGCATCGTACGAAATTGCTTAGGGCTCGCTTCCAAATGTTTTTTAAATTGATTAGTAAAATTGGTGTGACTACTAAAACCTGATAATTCGGAAATCGTTGTTATAGAATGATTCGTTGTCATTAGTAATTGTACAGAGTGATTAACTTTTAGACTGGTATAATAATCTTTAAAATTTACATTTAATATGCGAGCAAACAAATTAGAACAATATGATTCTGAAATAAGTGCATGTTTTGCAATATCTAACAAAGATAGATTAGATGTAATGTTATTGTTAATAAACATGACAATATTAGACAGTAACTGATTATCGATAGACATAGTAGGTGCATATAATGTTGTGTTTCTAACTACGGCTTCTTTATATAACGTTCTTATAATTTTAGATACTGTTTCACTATCTTGTTCTTCATTATTTGAAAAGTTTGAAATACATTGCAAAATTTGAGATTTAATAAAATGATTCGACTGCAATAAATGACGGTCAAAGAAACAATTAAAGAAATCATTATCTTCTATATAGAAGTAAGCTATAGGGATTTTTAACTCAATTAAATCTTTAGCATGATCGATATTAAATAAATCACCTTGATTGACTATAGCAATATGGTTATGAATATCATTCTTTTCACCATTAATAGTAATCGTTAATTCATTAGTCAAAGAGAAATATATAATAATATAATTTATATTACGCGAAGGGGCAGTTGTTAAATGTTCATGTAATAGAAGGGAATTACTCATGTATGTTGTTCTCCTAGCTTTTATATTTATTGGCTAAACATTTCTGTTCAATTGAATTGTGAATAATAAAAGCTATTATAAAATAAAAGTAAGAAAAAATTAATAACTAAAAATAAAAAAATTTTGAGATTATTTTGTGAAAACGATAAAAATTTTCTCAAAGAAGCAACTTAAATGAAAAATTGAAAATATAGTGTGACTGATTTGGAAAATTTTAATAGCGTGGGACAACATAATTTGATGCATAATAAATATAGATTTCGAAACAGAATTGATTAAACATCATTTACAATAATTTAATTAATGGTTACGAAATCTTACATTCATTAGTTCTGTATCAACATCATGAAATAGCAACATAAAGTATTTCCACAACAAGAAAAGCTATAATTAAATCGTTGAGTTTAAATTCTGCCAACATGTTAAAGTTAATGATACAAGTACCAACAACTTATTAAAATTATTAAATTCTATATCAATAATTAGACTCAACAACAAGAATTTTCCATCTTACACAAGTAAAGTAAATTATTTTGTGCGTGATATAGAAATTCAACTCATCTTCATCATGAATTAAACAACTAGAGAGTGAAAATTAATAAATTAAATAATAGTCAGACATCACACCTAAGATTTGCCATTCAACTTAGAATAAGAATATGTATGCGTATTATTAACAATGGTATTAGCAGTAGCATGCTAATGTATATTATTAAGGAACCTAACTCCCCCAATTACTAAATCACTGATGCATAAGTAACAGTTTTAATATCTACCATTCTTTAATATACTGATTTTATTATAGGCGAAACATCAAGAGTAATATTTTACAGAAAAACAGAATTAATTTTAAAAAAGTTGGGACAACATATGCGTTGTCTCAACTTTTTTGTTTTTCATAAATTTAGCGAACAGCAGAAGAATTTCTAGTATTGTATAAGTACTTAATTAAGGCTTAGGTAGTACTAATTATTTCCATTCTAATAAATTTTTCATAACTTAAGTATTCTCATTGGAAATTAAGCAGGGTACTTTTTTGAAGGTAAGAAACTTCATATTTGTCGGCTAAGTATTTTATAAAAATCAGCAATTCTTTACTTTGAACATTATCTTGTTTGAAGTCAGCTTTTAATTGAGCTGATTTGTTTTTTTTCTATTTCATTAGCTTTGTGTTTAAAGTAACCCCACATATGATCGTATGCATTGATTATTGAACCATTGGATGGAGTCGTTTGGAGTGCTTCATTAATAGTGAGTTGAACTTCATTTAAAGTTGGAGATTGCTTAAGTAATTCACGAATATAATTATAATGCTGTTGACTATGGTACAAGACATTATATTTTTCTTCTCTCCATAACTTTTCAATATAGCCACGTTCTTTCATCAAATACGCCTCGCTCACTTATTTTGTAAGTTTTAATATATTTTCCCAGAAACTTAGATTACAAATCTAAAATATGAATAATTGGTGAAGATAAAAAAGGTTATTGCGTTATTTTTTGGAACCGGTTACAATGAAATTAATAAATAGAACCGGTTCCATTGAATAGGAGGGAAATTTAATGAACTATAAAAAGTCGGCTGAAGAAATTCTTGAAGCTATAGGTGGAGAAGATAATTTAGATGCGATGGCCCATTGCGCCACAAGATTGAGACTCGTACTTAATGATGAAAGTAAAGTAGATGAAGAAACTTTATCGAAAATGGATGTGGTTAAAGGCACATTCTCAACTGGAGGCCAATATCAAATCATCATTGGTTCAGGTACAGTAAATAAAGTATTTAATGAACTTGAAAAAATAACAGGGAAAGAAGCATCTACAACAGCGGATGTTAAAGATAAATCTGCTCGAAACATGAATCCATTACAACGATTCGTTAAAATGCTTTCAGATATATTTGTTCCTATTATTCCAGCCATTGTTGCTGGTGGGTTATTAATGGGGATTAATAATATTTTAACTGCACCAGATCTCTTTTATGATAATAAATCTTTAATAGATGTTCATAGTCAGTTTGCTGGATTAGCAGATATGATTAACATCTTTGCAAATGCACCGTTTACGCTATTACCAATATTAATTGGATTTAGTGCAGCGAAACGATTTGGAGGTAATCCATTCTTAGGGGCGGCGCTTGGCATGATTTTAGTACATCCATCATTAATGAGCGCATACGATTTTCCTAAGGCTGTAGAAGCGGGTAAAGCAATTCCACATTGGGACTTATTTGGCTTACATATTAATCAAGTAGGTTATCAAGGACAAGTGTTACCAATGTTAGTGGCAGCATATATTTTAGCAACAATTGAAAAGTGGCTACGTAAAGTTATTCCTACAGTATTAGATAATTTGTTAACACCATTATTATCTATTTTAGTTACGGCATTTTTAACATTTTTATTTGTAGGACCATTAACAAGACAACTTGGTTATTGGTTATCAGACGGATTAACATGGCTATATGAATTTGGCGGGGCTATAGGTGGATTTATCTTTGGCTTATTCTATGCGCCAATTGTTATAACAGGTATGCACCACAGCTTTATCGCTGTTGAAACAACATTAATCGCTGATCAAGCAAAAACGGGAGGTTCATTTATCTTCCCAATTGCAACAATGTCTAACGTAGCACAAGGCGGTGCAGCATTAGCAGCATTTATCATTATAAAAAATAACAAAAAATTAAAAGGTGTTGCATCAGCAGCTGGTGTGTCAGCGCTTTTAGGTATTACAGAACCAGCAATGTTTGGTGTGAATCTTAAATTAAGATATCCATTTATTGGCGCAATCATTGGTTCAGCAATTGGTTCAGCTTACATCTCGTTCTTTAAAGTAAAGGCTATTGCTTTAGGTACAGCAGGTTTGCCAGGATTTATTTCTATTAATCCAGCACATGCAGGTTGGTTGCACTACTTTATAGGCATGCTCGTTGCCTTTATCGTTTCTGTAGCTATTACTTTAATTTTATCTCGACGCAAAGCTTATCAAGCTTCAGCTGAATAAACGAAATAAAGTCGACATTCTGATTTATGCAGAATGTCGACTTTTTGTATAATTAGCAGTTATAATTTTTGTTTTCGCCATAAGAAGATACTTACTATTGTAACGAGTACAAGTGAGATACCTACGATAAAGAGCCACGATGAATAACTTTTTTCATCGAGTGGAAGCGGTACGTTCATACCGAAGAAACTAAATACAAGTGTAGGTAATGTGAGTAACACTGTGAATAGCGTCAGTGTCTTCATAATATTATTCATTTCATTAGACAATAATGAAGAATAAGAAGTCGTAATACTCTCTAAAATGCCAGTATATAATTCTGTCGTTTCAATCGCTTGGTTGTTTTCAATCACTAAATCTTCCAATAAATCTTCATCTTCTTCAAAGCGTTTTATAGCAGGTAAACGGAATAATTTTTTAATTATTGTATCGTTACCTTTTAATGCTGCTAAAAAGTATACCAAACTTTTTTCAACTTCCATTAATTTGTAAAGCTGTTTATTAGTAATATTATTTTTTAGTTCACGTTCAATACGGATTCGTGATTTATTTAAAAGTCTTAAATTTCTGTTGTAGTGGTTAGAAATAGTTAATAAAATATCTAGCGCAAAACGACTATGAAAATTTAAATTAACATCATCTTGTCGTGCATAATTCTCTAAGAATTCATTCTCAGCATCGCAAATAGTTAAAATAAGTCCTTTTCCGATAACAATACCTAATGGGATTGTAACGAATGATAAGACACGACGGTGCGTAGAGCTTACAATTGGTAAGTCGATAATGATAAGGGAATAGCCTGTGTCATCATCATACTCAATACGTGCGCTCTCATCAGCGTCTAATGGATCTCGAATAAAATCTTCAGGTAAATTATACGTTTCTATCAATTGTTCAATTTCTTCTCTATCTGGTTCTACAACATTAATCCATGATGCAGAGTGATCTAAAGTTGTTTCAACGATGTCATTGTTAGTTGAATGTTTATATGCAGTAAGCATGGTTAATGATTCCTTTCATATTCATTTAGTCTCAGTTGGGTTGGGTACGTTTATAATGATTTTGAATCATAATACGTAATGGGCCATTATAAATAATATTAAAAATATGTTTTGTTAAATCATTTACGGAAATACGACTATCGTCTTGTACCCAATATTTGATGATTGAAATAGTAGCACCTGTAACATAACTATGAAAATACATTTCAGGTATACCATCTATCTCATGGTCAATACTAATATATTTTTGCATATTTTCTTTCATTAAGGAATGAATTTTTTCTTCAAGTCTACTTTTACGTTCTAATTGAAGAATCGTATGGTAAAAGTCCATATTATCGGAGATATGTTGTAATACTTTGGTCAAAATATTATTAATAAAATCATCAGCTGTATTTTCTGGTGTACTAGTGTCGAGTTGATTAAATTGAGTTGATGACCAAATTTGTGAAATGCATTCATCTTCCATATCAGTTAATAACATGTATTTATCTTTATAATGTAAATAAAATGTACCACGATTAATATCTGCTTGATTTGAAATATCTTGAACAGTGATTTTGTCGAGGTCTTTCTTTTTTAAAAGATCTGTAAATGCACGTTTAATAGCTGATTTTGTTTTTCTTATTCTCCTATCTTCTTTCATCGACTATCGACCTCCTAATAATAAATAGACAAAAATGTACAATCTGTTCAATAACGTACGGTATTTGAATAATTGATTATTGTTTATTTTTGACTATCTCATTATAATTCACAAGGTATTAAATATTCAACACATTGTTCAATAAATTTTAGGAGGTTAGATTTTATGAATATTTTTAAAAGCAAACTATTATGGCTTGCACCTATTGCAGTGATATTATTATCAGTTATATTCTCTTTGGCTTTTTATCCAGCGTTTAATCCAAAACCAAAACAATTGCCAATAGCCGTTGTAAACAATGATAAAGGTGTAGACATTCAAGGTAATAAAGTAAATATCGGGAAAAAAATTGAAGATAAATTAATGGATAGTGATTCTGATACTGTTAAGTGGGTTAAAGTTGATAAAGAATCAGATATTAAAAAAGGTCTTAAAGATGAAAAATACTATGGGGTAGCTATTTTTAACAAAGACTTTTCAAAAAATGCAATGAGTAAAACACAAAAAGTAGTAATGGATAGTAAAAAAGCAGAAATGAAAGAAAAAGTTGAATCAGGCGAAATTCCAGCCGCAGCTGTTCAACAAATGCAGAAAAAATGGGCAATCAAAAAGTTGATGTAAAACAAGCGACATTTAAAACTATTGTAAATAAAGGTGCAAGTATGCAAGCAGCTACCATTACTGGTAACGTACTTGATGGAATGGGTGATAATTTAAATAAACAAATTACTTCTCAAAGTCTTAGCACATTAGAAAAGCAAGACGTTAAAGTGAGTGCGTCAGATATTAAAGGCATTACAAATCCTGTTAAAGTTGATAATCAAGAAGTTCATAAAGTGAAAGACCACCAAGGAGGCGGTAACGCACCGTTCTTAATGTTTATGCCAGTATGGATGGGATCACTTGTGGCATCAGTATTATTATTCTTTGCTTTCAGAACAAGTAATAACTTTAAAATTCAACATAGAATTATTGCGTCATTTGGACAAATGTTATTAGCTGTTATTACAGCATTTGCCGGAAGTTTCGCTTATGTATACTTCATGCATGGCGTGTTAGGATTTGATTTCAATAACACTAATAGAGTAGCATTATTCTTAGCTATTTCTATACTTGGATTCATTGGATTAATTCTAGGTATTATGGTGTGGTTAGGAATGAAAGCAATTCCTATCTTTGTTATTTTAATGTTCTTTAGTATGCAATTGGTAACATTACCAAAACAAATGCTTCCTAAAGGCTATCAAGGTTGGGTTTATGACTTTGATCCATTTACACACTATACAAATACGCTTAGAGAAATTATCTACATGGGTAGTCATATTGAAATGAATGCCACTATATGGATGATGATTGGCTTTATTATATTTGGCGCAATTTCAAGTTTAACTGCAGCTATTGTGAGAAAACATAGTAATAAACGTACTGAAATTCCATCATAAGAGTTTAAATCTAGCCCTCGATTTAGCAGATTGCTATTAAATCGGGGGTTTTATTTCAATATAATTAATCTGAATATTTAAACTTTAATATATCGTTTGACTATTGTTAAAATCGGAGTATTATATTCGTTAGACATCTAACGAAATGGAGTGAGATCATGGATGCAACGTATCAATATTTAGTCAGAATGTTAGCGCATGAGATGAAACATTATGCTGACCGTAAACTAGATGAGTACAACGTTACACAAGAACAAAGTCATACGTTAGGTTACATGTACAGGCACAAAGATCGAGGCATTACACAAAATGAATTATTGAAGACATTTAAAAGAAAGGGATCAACAGTAAGTTCAACATTGAAGGGTTTAGAAAATAAAGGACTTATTTATAGAATGGTTGATCCTGACGACTCCAGACGTAAAAATTTAAAACTAACTCAAGAAGGTATGAAACTTGTTGAATCTTTTGTATGTATCTTCGATGATATAGAAGCTATTCTTGTTAAAGATTTTAATGAGAGTGAGAAGCAACAACTTAAGGACTTATTTGAACGAATGTTGAATAATATTAAGACAGAAAAGTAATAATTATGGCTAGCTATAATTTAAACCAAGTTGTGAAATTCAGCTAGCAAAATTTTTAAACGAATAGTTATATATCTAATTATTAGACATCTAACATAAAGGAGATTATGGAAATGAAAGACGAACAATTATTTTACTTTGAGGAATCATCAATATTTAAAGCGATGATGCATTTCTCATTACCGATGATGATAGGATCACTACTCAGTGTTATTTACGGAATCTTAAATATATATTTTATTGGTTTCCTAGATAATAGTCATATGATTTCAGCAATTTCTTTAACATTACCTATATTTGCAGTATTGATGGCGTTTGGTAATTTATTCGGTGTTGGTGGTGGAACTTATATTTCTAGATTGCTAGGTGCGAAGGACTACATTAAAAGTCATTATGTAAGTAGTTTTTCAATATAAAGTAGTTTAGTATTGGGACTTATTATTGCTGTTATAACTTTACCTTTTACAGATCAAATAGCTAGTATTCTAGGTGCAAGTGGTGAAACGTTAAACTATACGAGTGATTATTTGAAAATTGAATTCTTAAGTACACCGTTCGTTATTCTATTTTTCGTTTTAGAGCAGTTTGCTAGAGCCATTGGGAAGCCAATTATTTCTATGATAGGAATGCTTTCAAGTGTTGGTATCAACATCATTTTGGATCCTATTTTAATTTTTGGTTTGCACTTAGATGTTGTAGGTGCAGCATTAGGTACTGCAATTTCAAATGCTATTGCGGCGTTATTTTTCATTATTTACTTTTCAAGAAAAAATGAAACCTTATCATTTAATGTTAAACATGCCAAACCAACTAAAGCGATGATGCAAGAAATTTTCAAAATCGGAATTCCTGCTTTCTTAATGGTAGTTCTAATGGGAGTAACTGGTTTAGTCGTTAATTTATTCTTAGCAACATATGGTAACTACGCTATAGCAAGTTACGGCATCTCATTTAGACTTGTTCAATTCCCTGAACTTATTATAATGGGACTTTCTGAAGGTGTTGTACCATTAATTGCGTATAATTTCGTATCTAATAAAACAAGAATGAAAGATACCATTAAAGTGGTCATCGTGTCTATTGCTGTTATATTTGCAGTTTGCATGACTGTCGTTCTTGTAGCCGGACATTCAATTGTTCAATTATTTAGTACTGATCCTCAAATTGTTGTTCTAGCTACATTTATTTTAAAAGTGACTATGACATCATTACTTCTAAATGGTATTGGATTTTTATTTACTGGCATGTTGCAAGCTACAGGACAGGGTCGTGGGGCTACAATTATGGCAATTGCACAAGGAACAGTTATTATTCCTGTTCTATTTGTCTTAAATAGCTTATTTGGCTTAACTGGTGTTATTTGGTCATTATTAATAGCTGAAACAGTTTGTGCCTTTTTAGCTATGTTTATTGTGTATTCATTAAGAAATCGATTAACAGTTGATAAAGCATCTTTAATTGAAGTGGAATAACATAGTATAGTGATTTTAGCCCAAAAAAAATACTGGCTAAATGAATTGAAATCGTCAGTAGTATTAATAATAAGTTGTTTATAATCTATAATTTTATAATTTGTGTGAGCGAGGCAATGAAATAATTTCGATTTCAGTCTCGCTTTTATTATTGGATAAAAAGTGACAAATTAGAATAATTATTGTTAAATAGCACGCATTATTTTATCATAAGTAAATGAGCAAAATTTTATGGGAGGACGTCAATGGTGAATTTACAGCGAAGTTCTAAAGTAGCTTTGGCACTGATAATGATGTTTTTATTATTATTAATTCCAATACTTCACAATATCGCATCTGCGCATGCAACTTTGGAAAAAACTACACCACCACAAAATGGGGTTATATCGAAAGCACCTGATACGTTAGAGTTAACATTTAATGAACCCGTTAACGCTGAATATTCAGGTATTACAATATATAATGATAAAGGGGATAAAGTAGGGGATATTAATCCTACAACAACCGGACATTCTAAGACACTTACATTTCCTACTGATAAAGTTCAACAAGGGACACAGCAATTAGAATGGCATACAGTTTCTGCTGACGGTCATGAGATTAGTGATCGTTTTGAGTTTTCAGTAGGTAAGAAGACAGCTAACGGTGTTGATACATCTCCAGCATTTTACGAAACACCTAATTTCTGGTTTGGGTTATTTAGATACATAGCTGAAGGTGCAACTATAATTCTTGTAGGTCTATATTGGTTAAATGGTATTGCACGACGTAATAACCTATCTACATTCGATGTATTTCCTAGACATATTGTAGTGTCCTTAATAATGATGATGGCATACTTGATGTCACTTGTACTTTATTTAATGACATTGTCTTCGGATGTATTAGATGCAATACTATCCCTTGAGCCTAGTTCAATAACACAATTCTTTTACATATTAAGTGCCATTGCTTTAATTGTTTTAAGTGGTTTATTCGTGTTAAGAAACATGGAGAAATCATGGTACTGGATTGTATCTATTGCAATGATTATAGCAATGAGTATGTCAGGGCATGCATGGTCACAAAGCGTACCATTATGGTCTATCATACTAAGAACACTACATTTAATAGGTATTAGTTTATGGTTAGGTGCATTAAGCTATTTATTGATTTCAGTATTTACACGTAAAAAAGATGCCGTAGATTTACTGCGAGAAATATTATTTAAAGTTAATGCTGCAGCGGTAGCAATAATCATTATTTCAGGTGTATTAATGTCTATTGATCAAACGAAGATTTTGTCAATTTGGACAAATATGCAAACTTGGACGGTATTCTTATTATTTAAAGTTTTTGGTACTTTAATAATGATGTTATTGGGATTATTGCAAACAACACGTGCACTCAATAAACGTAATAGAGTAAATAAATCTTCATTAATTATAGAAGTTTTAATTGGTATATTACTTATTTTAGTCGGAGTAATTATGAGCCAAATCAGTATTCCATAGAAGGAGAAAAAAGATGATAAAAAAATTATTAGCTACAAGTTTCATACTCTTTTTTACATTAAGTTTCTTTAAAGTAGCAGATGCGCATGTTACTTTAAACCCAAAAGCAGTTGACCCAGAATCTTATGAAAAAGTAGATGTTAGGGTTCCTGTAGAACAAAAAGATCATACTGAAAAAGTAGAATTAGAAGTTCCAAAAGAAGTTCAAGTTGTTAATATACAACCAGTAGAGGGCTATAAGTATAAATTAGATAAAGATAAAAAAGGTAACATTACTAAAATTATTTGGACTGCTAAAGGTAAAGGCATTGGGCCAGATGAATTTATGGATTTTCCAATTGTTGTAGCCAGCCCTAAAGATGAAGGCAAGTATGCATTTAAAGCAATTCAAACCTATGATAACGATGATAAAGTTAAATGGACTGGAAAAGAAAATAGCGAACACCCAGCGCCTACGTTAGAAGTTAAAAAGAATGCTAATGCAGTAGATGTAAAAGATGAAGAATCAAAAGATACTGCTAGTGAACAAACTTCTTCAAGCGGTTCAATTGCTTTATGGATCGTATCAATCATCGCAATTATATTATCATTAGTCGCATTATTTAAACATTCAAGAAATAAATAATATTACGAGTGAGGCTAGGACCAAGTCTCTTTGTAAATAGGCATAACTTATTTAACTGAGTTGAATTGTATATTAAGTTTGACTCAGTTAAAGTACCTCACTCTCATAATTCTATTTATTAACAAGTGACTCAATATTACAAATATTGTCACTGTAAAGTTGATGATAATAAATTATAATAATAATGTGAGGGAGGCATTGTTTATGCGACGATTACTATATGCATTTTTGGTCTATATGATCTTGGGACTTTTCAGCGGATTCTATTATAGAGAATTGACAAAAGCACATCATTTTACGGGTGATACACAATTATCTATTGTACATACGCATACACTTATTTTAGGTATGTTTATGTTTTTAATACTGATACCATTAGAAAAAGTATTTAAATTAAGTAGTTACTATTTATTTAACTGGTTCTTCATCGTTTATAACATTAGTGTTATAGCAACCATTGGTATGATGGTAACGAAAGGAACGTTCCAAGTATTAGGAAAAAGTTTTTCTCCAGAAGCATTTGCTGGATTTGCAGGTATTGGTCATACAGGAATGCTAGCAGGATTATTATTGTTATTTTTCTTAATTCGACAAGCAGCACTCAAAGAACCAAGAGATTAATTGATTTGAAGTGAGACTTTTCATTTTTAATAGCACAATCGTGTTATTGATGAAAAGTCTTTTTTTAGCTAATAAAAGTAGAATTGCAATTAAAATATGATTTTCTTCAATAATATATGCACATATAGTATAATTAAGGCAAAATAATGATAATAATTATCATTCGAAACGGGACATAATCTTGGGAGGATTTACAATGCAAGATGTAACTATTATTGGTGGTGGACCTGCTGGATTATTTGCGAGTTTCTATGCTGGTTTACGAGGAATGTCTGTGCGAATCATTGACGTACAAGATAAATTAGGTGGAAAGATGCAAATCTATCCAGAAAAGATTATTTGGGATATTGGTGGTGTAGCGCCTAAACCTTGCAATGAAATCATTAAAGATATGATTAACCAAGGCTTACATTTTAACCCTAAAGTTAATTTGAACGAACGTGTAACAGATATACGCAAAATAGAAGAAAGACACTTTGAAGTAGAAACAGATAGCGGAAAAATTTATGACTCAAAAGCTGTAATATTTGCTGTCGGCGGAGGGATTATTAATCCTAAGCCTCTTCAAATTAAAGATGCAGAGCGTTATCGGTTAACAAATTTACATTATGTTGTGCAATCTTTCTCAAAATTTAAGGGAAAAGATATTCTAATTTCTGGTGGGGGTAACACTGCTTTAGATTGGGCAAGAGATTTAGCTAATATTGCAAATTCGATTACACTTGTTTATAGAAAATCAGACATTAAAGGCTATGAAGCAATGATAAGTGTACTTAAAGCGTTAAATGTGAACCTGTTGCCTAAAACACAAATTAAAGAGTTAATAGGTGACAATAAATGTGAATGTATTAAAGAAGTAAAACTTGAAAATATTGAGACTGGAGAAGTTACGACACAAGCGTTTGATGATGTTGTTGTTAGTCATGGTTTTGATCATGAGAATCCACTACTTAAAGACTGTACATCTAAACTTGATTTATACGATGAATATCGTGTTAAAGGTTTTGGCAACACGACAACAAATATTCCTGGCATCTTTGCTTGTGGGGATATCGTACATCATGATGCTAAAGTACACCTCATTGCTAGCGCGTTTAGTGATGCTGGAAATGCAGCAAACTTAGCTAAAACTTACATTAATCCTGATGCATACAAAGAAGGATATGTTTCAAGTCACAATGATGTATTCAAAGAATCAAATAAAAAAGTTATTAATCAGTATATATAAGATTATAGTAAGGGGATAGAAAATAATGATTAGATATTCTAATGAGCCACCAGAGGTTCAAGCGTATTGTGACTTAAGAGTTAAAGCAGGAATGAGTCCTAAATCAGTAGCTGCAGCTCGAAACGGTTTACCAAATGGCTGTTTCAATATTACGATTTATGAAGATCAACAATTGATTGGAATGGGCAGAGTTATAGGTGATGGTGGAACGACATTTCAAATTGTAGATATAGCCGTTGATCCAGATTATCAAGGACAAGGTTATGGTAGGGTTATTTTGGAAAAAATAATGGAATATATTAATTCCATAGCTGAAAAGGGAACTTATGTTAGTTTGATAGCAGACTATCCAGCTGACAAACTATACGAAAAATTTGGATTCAAGACTACCGAGCCAAAATCAGGTGGCATGTATATCGTGTTTTAATTATAAAAACCACTAGGACAAATCGAAATCATAGAAAATCATGTATTTATATTGTTTCATTCTATGATATTGAGATTGGATTGTCCTAGTGGTTTTATCGATTTAACTATGCATCAAAATCAATAATAATACGACCGAAATTATCGTGATTTAAAACAGTTGAGATCGCATCTGGTAATTCTGAAAATGAAATGACTTTTTTAATATCATGAAGTTTGTCGGATTTTAAGTCAGTTGCTAAACGTCTCCAAACACGCTCACGTAATTTCATTGGTGTGAATACAGAATCTATACCAACTAGACTTACGCCTCTTAAAATAAATGGATAGACAGTTGTATCAAAAGAAACACCACCTGTTAAGCCAATTAGCGCGACACCACCATTATTATCTATACGATTAGTGACATAAGGTGTTCCATTTCCTCCAATAGGGTCAATGGCAGCTTGCCAAGTTCTTGAACCTAATGGCTTTTCATCATTATCTGTAATACGATCAATAATTTCATTAGCCCCTAAAGCTTCTAATTTGTCACCGGCATGTTTGTTTCCTGTACTAGCAACTACTTTATATCCTAAATTAGAAAGCATAAGCACTGCTAATGCGCCTACGCCACCAGATGCGCCACGTACAAGTACTTTGCCACCCTCCAGTGTCATAAAACCAGCTTTTTCCAATTTTTCAATAGCTAAACCGGCTGTATAGCCTGCTGTACCATAAATCATAGCTTCTTCTAAAGTCATATTATCAGGCAATTTGACTACCCAATCTGAATTTACACGTGCATATTCACTAAATCCTCCATAATGACTTACGCCCATATCATAACTTGTTACTATGACTTCTTCACCTTCATTAATTGTTGGATCTTCTGATTCAACAACGGTACCAGCTAAATCTATACCAGGAACCATAGGATAAGATTTAAGGATTTGATTATTATCCGTTGTAGCTAATGCGTCTTTATAATTAATTCCTGAATAATGAACTTTGATTAAGACTTCACCTTTAGGTAAATCATCAGTTGTTAACTGAGTAAAGTCACTATTAACGCTTCCATCGTTGTTTTTATCCACTAAAAAAGCTTTAAATTGATTACTCATATTATGTGACTCCTTTGTATAATGTATTAGTGCTTATTTTATACCCTTAATAAACCAGTTGTATGCTTCAAAGCCTTATAAATAAAAGGTAAATTAAAAGTCTCTGAGCTTCAAAAAATAAAAAAATTTTTATTTAAAAATGTATTTGAATTGTTATTGACACTTTATTGGGCTAAATCTATAATAAATTTGATAATGATTATCAATTGAAAAAATAAAAGTGTTTATATGAATATAAAAGACGACATAACAACGATATTAAGTTGGTGTTAAATATAATGTATACATAATTACACGATTCATCTTCAAATGATAATCTTCTAAACTATATTGAGGTGAATACATAATGAAAAAATTACCAACTATTTTATTAGCATCTTCTTTACTTTTAGCGGCTTGTGGCAACAATAGTCATAGTGACGATAATAGTAATAAAGATAAGCAATCGCAGAGTAGTAAAGGGGAAAACAAAGCATCATTACAAAAAGCAACTAAAGAATATGAAAAGTATACAGATGGTCAACTTGATAAATTCTTAGATGGAACTGAAAAATTTGTTGCAGCTATAAAAGCAGATGATATGGATAAAGCGAAAGAATTATATCCTAAAGTACGTATGTATTATGAAAGATCAGAACCTGTTGCGGAAGCTTTTGGTGATTTAGATCCTAAGATTGATGCTCGTTTAGCAGATATGAAAGAAGAGAAAAAAGAAGATCAATGGACAGGTTATCATAAGATTGAGAAATCACTTTATCAAGATAATAAAATAGATGAAACAACAAAAAAAGATGCTGATCAATTATTAAAAGATGCTAAAGAATTAGATGCGAAAGCAGATACTTTAGATATCACTCCTAAATTAATGTTACAAGGATCAGTTGATTTATTAAATGAAGTTTCAACTTCTAAAATTACAGGTGAAGAAGAGATTTATTCACATACAGACTTATACGATTTTAAAGCTAATATCGAAGGTGCACAAAAAATCTACGAATTGTTTAAACCTGAGTTAAATAAAAAAGATAAAAAATTAAGTGCTGATATTCAAAAGAACTTTGACAAAGTTAACCAACTACTAGATAAGTATAAAGACGGTGATGGCTTCAAAGATTATAGTGCAGTTACTAAAGAAGATAGAAAAGCTTTATCAGATGCTGTGAATTCTCTTGGTGAACCATTAAGTAAAATGGCTGTGGTTACAGAATGAGCAAAGTAGATAATAATCAAAACGACCAAGTATCTCGTCGTTCATTTCTAAAAATGCTAGGGATAGGTGGCGCTGGTGTGGTTATCGGTGCTAGCGGGGCAGGCAGTATTTTTTCATTTAAATCGATGTTCGATACACCAGAGAATGAAGATAAAGATGCATTTGAGTTTTATGGTCGTGTACAAGCAGGTATTACAACACCGACACAAAAAAATTGTAACTTCGTTGCATTAGAGTTAAAGACCAAAGATAAACAAGCAATCAAAGACATGTTTAAGAAATGGACGCAAATGTCAGTAAATATGACTGATGGTGCACCTGCTGAAAAAGATAGTCAAAATGCGTTGTTACCACCTGTGGACACTGGTGAATCAATTGGATTAGGTGCTAGTAAATTAACACTGACATACGGTATTAGTAAATCTTTTTTGAAAAAGATTGGTATGTCATCAAAAATCCCATCTGGATTTAAAGATTTACCACATTTTCCTAATGACCAATTAGATGATGAATACAGTGATGGGGATATCATGATTCAAGCGTGTTCAAATGATCCACAAGTAACATTCCATGCGATTCACAACTTAATTCGACCATTTAGAGATGTTGTTAAAATGAAATGGTCTCAAAATGGTTTTGTCTCTGGCAAACTAGAAGAAACGCCTAGAAATTTAATGGCATTTAAAGATGGTACAGTTAATCCTCGTAAAAATGACGAGCTTAAAAAGTATGTCTTCATTGACGATGGTTGGGCTAAAAATGGAACGTATTGTATTATTCGACGCATTCAAATCCATATAGAAACATGGGACCGTACATCATTAGAAGAGCAAGAAGCTACTTTCGGACGTAAACGAGCATCCGGTGCACCATTAACCGGTAAAAAAGAATTCGACAATATAGATTTAGACGCTAAAGATAGCAGTGGTCAATATGTTATCGATCCAAACGCGCATGCGCGACTAGCACGTGAAGTGAAAACATCAATCAAGCGACGTGCATATAATTATAATGATGGAACAAATGCCAAAACGGGTGCGTTGGAAACAGGATTAATGTTTATTTGTTTCCAAAAATCAACTCAACAATTTATTGATATTCAAAACAATTTAGGACACAGTGATAAGTTAAATGAATATATTACGCATCGAGGTTCTGCATCCTTCCTTGTGTTACCAGGTGTAAAAAAGGGAGGCTATATAGGTGAAACCTTATTTAACTAAATTAGTCGTTGTGCTAGTCCTTATTCTCACGGTTATTAGAATTGTCCCAGCACATCAAGTAAATGCTGCAGATGATAGCAAAATAAGTGATGTGTATGTAGCGATAACTGATGCAAAATCAACTATAGAAGATAAAAATAAAAGTAATAAAGAAAAACAAAGTGCACTTGCTGACATTAAAGAGAAAGTTAAATCTTTAAATATAAAAGATAATAAAGAAGGTAAAGATGTTAAGTCAAAACTTGAAGCGGTGGATAAAGCTTCTTCAATGAATGCTAAAGCTGATAAATTATCACAATTAACTAAGTCATTAATCGCTTATGAAGATGCAGTTTCTACAAAAGATATCAGTGGTGAAATTAAAACATTGAAGCAACAAGTTGATGCGAAAGATGACTCTATAAAAAAAGCAATAAAAAGTAAAAACGAGTCAGAATTACAATCTATAAATAATAGTTTAAATCAAATTTGGACGACTCATGAAACTGCTATAAGAAATTATGACGAAGGTAAATACGGACAAATTGAAGTTAACTTAATGCAACTACGTGTTGCTATCCAAAAAGAACCATTAGATACTAAGAAAGTTGACAATGCGTGGACGACGTTTAAATCAAGTATTGATACGGTCGATCAAAAACAATCCAGCTCAGATAATGGAAAATATAAAGTAACTCAATTAAATGACGAGTTAGATAAGGCGATTAAAGGAATAGAAGATAATAATTTAGATCAAACTGATGCGGCGTTATCTAAATTTGTTCAAATTTGGCCTTATGTTGAAGGGAAAATTCAAACAAAAAACGGTTCATTATATACTACAATTGAAGATAAAATACCGTATTATCAAAGTATTTTAGACCAAAGTAACAAAGATCGCGTTAAAGACGGATTAAATGACATCAATAATGATATCAAAGACACTGTAGGTCAAGATGGTTATACATTTGTAGATGTTATGATTATCTTTTTACGTGAAGGTTTAGAGGTATTGTTAGTCATTATGACATTAACTACAATGACACGTAAGGTTAAAGATAATAAAGGTACAGCTAGTGTTATCGGTGGTTCAATATTAGGTTTAATACTAAGTATTACATTAGCAGTTGTATTCATACAAACGCTAGGCAATAATGGATTACTACGAGAAGGAATGGAAGCAACACTAGGAATAATTGCAGTGGTTCTAATGTATATCGTTGGTATTTGGATGCATAGACGATCAAGTGCTAAGCGTTGGAATGATATGATTCAAAATATGTATCAAAATGCGATTAGTAATGGCAATCTAGTATTGTTAGGTACAATTGGATTAATTTCTGTTTTACGTGAAGGTGTAGAAGTGATTATTTTCTACATGGGTATGATAGGTAGTATTACATCAATGGATTTCGTTATTGGTATTGCTTTAGCGATTGTAATTTTAATTATCTTCGCATTATTATTTAGATTCATAGTGAAACTTATTCCAATTTATTACATCTTTAGAGTACTTTCTATTCTAATATTTATTATGGCTTTCAAAATGCTTGGTGTAAGTATTCAAAAACTTCAATTGTTAGGCACTCTTCCACAGCATGGTATTGAAGGTTTACCTACAATTGGTTTTATTGGATTTTATCCTAATATTGAATCAATAGTAGCTCAATTAATATATATAGTGTTTATTGTGTTCTTCATTTTAAAAAATCGCCAAAACAAACAAAAGAATACTAATCTAAAATAATTATTATGGATAGTAAAATGAAACCTCGAGACTTGTGGGAATAACAAGTACTCGAGGTTTATTAGTTATTATGATCGTTGTGAAATTCTTGCGATAAACATACTGAATTCAAATAAAATAATCAAAGGCAATGTCAATAATAAATTCAAAGTAATATCTGGTGGGGCAATAATACTCGCCACTACAAAACAACCAAAATAAATATACTTACGATAGTGTTTAAGTTCATTAACATCGATTAAGTCAAATTTAGCTAGCCCCATAAATAATGTTGGGAGTTGAAATAAAACACCAAAAATTAGCAACCATCGTATTAACTCATGCAAATAGGCTTTAAAACCAATAACAGGCTCAATACTTAAAACTTCAGATAATGTTAAAGAGAAATTTATAATTAATGGAAATCCTATAAAAAACGCAAATGCTACTCCAATTATAAATAACAGTGCACACCATAAGCTATATTTAATAATAAATCCCCGTTCATTAACATGGAGGCCAGGTGCAATAAAAGCCCATAATTGGTAAAACACAATAGGTATAATTAAACACAACGCTACAAAGAAGATAATCATAATGTAAATCTGAATCATTTCAGTAAATGAAAATGCATGTAGTGTTACATGTGCACGTTTAATATAGTGTATAAATGGTTTCATCCACCAATGTGATGATACATATACGATTATCGTTGCAACAATAAAAGCGATGAACACTTTGACGAGACGCGATCGTAGTTCAACAAAGTGTCCTAGAAGTGTATTTCTATTTAATGTGTTCTCGTTGTTGTTTTGATTCTTTACTGGGAGTATCATGACTTTCATCTGTATCTATATTTTCTGCTGCGGATTTAAATTCTTTCAAAGTACTACCAATTGCTCGGCCAAATTGTGGTAATTTTTTAGGTCCAAAAATAATTAATGCAATTATGCTAATAACGACTAAACTTGTCGGTCCTGTAATTCCTAATACAAACATATTGATAACCTCACTCATTATTGTTAATAATATCATCTATACTTTATACTTATTGATAAATATTATCAATAGAAATTTGCTCTGTTCACAAATAAAACGAATTTAATGCATAGTGGCATGTTAATAGGGAATAAGTTACAAAATAAAAAATGGATAATGAGCGGTATTATAGGAGGTAAGAATGATGAGTGAATATATAACAATGATTGAAAATATGGATGTGAGTGACTTACGACAAATTTCTGAGACAACGTTTTATGACACGTTTGAAGGAGAATATTCAGATGATGATTTTAATCAATTTTTCAAAGAAAGCTATAATGAAAAAGTGCTGTTAAATGAATTAAATAATCCTAATTCATTTCATTATTTTTACAAGGTGAATGATCAAATTGCAGGGTATTTAAAACTTAATGTCGGTAATGCTCAAACTGAACCTAAAGGTGAAGATTATTTGGAGATTCAAAGAATTTATTTCTACAAGACTTATCAAGGTGGGGGAAGAGGACAAAAGTTTATTCAATTGGCTCTTGATAAAGCGAAAGAACTAAATAAAAATAAGGTTTGGTTAGGTGTATGGGAACATAATCAACAGGCATTATCATTCTATAAGAAGCACGGCTTTGAAGTCACAGGACAACATGAATTTATTACAGGTGAAGTAGTCGATATAGATTTAATAATGGAAAGAGAAATTTAGCTATAGAACGAATAAAGTTTGGTGCTAATAAAATAGGGGAGTTGGGGTTCGGGGCCCCATCCCCTGGTAAGGTTGACTAGAATTAAAAAATTTTTACAAGTGCGTTTTTTAATTCAGTCAACTACTGCCAATATATATATATGTATGTAGCCTGAGGTATTGAATTGTGTCCCAGGCTATATATTAATTATTTATTATTGATAATATCTCGCATAAGTTGAGTTAGTCTTTTTAACGAGGTGTTATTACGGTTCACGAGTTGATGCTTTGAAATATCAGTTAATGTATGATGGATTAAGTTATTGTGTAATAAATCTTCATCTGTATACCAAACTTTAGATAAACTTTCCATAACATCATCATAAACACCACGCTCTTGCTGATATGATGAATGATTTGGTGTATAGAGACATACTTTTTTGCCAATAGTTAAAGCATCAAAGATAATTGAAGAATAATCGGTAATTACGACATCAGATATTAATAATAAATCTTGCGTTTCAATATGATTTGGCGCTTCAATTGCACCTTCTGGAAGTGTCATGTCATCCTCTATGTGACCTTTAAAAATGACGTGATATTCTTCTATTAATTCTGGTGAAATCGACATCAATTCAGTTGAATCTTTTGTCGCATGCCATGTTGGTGCATACAATAATATTGGCTTTGTTCGATCAACATTTAATGCATCTTTAATTTTCTTCTGATGATTTTTATCATTCTGATAATGTAGTAAATAGCTAATTCTTGGATAACCATAAGGTATCATTTGAGTATGTTGATTAGGAAAAGCTGTTTCAAATAACCCCTCAGCAGATTCGGAATCTGTTAAAAGATAATCTTGTTTAAGCCATTTATTATACTTCCGCGCTTTGTAATTATAAATATTTTTATTTTGATCTGGTTCTTTACTATCTAAGAATAATTTTTTGATTGGGGTTCCATGCCATAATTGGATAACTGTACCATTTGGTTTAAAATCATCAGGAATATAACTTTCAATGACTACAATTTTTGCTGTTTCAATAAGTTCTTTATTATTTTCAGCATCAGTAGGTAAAAAGTATGGTCCACGTCTATCGTTAGTAATGAAATAAGCTTCAGTGGTAGGATTTCTCTTCACAAAATAATTAAATAAATACTTAGAATTGCCTCTATAACCATAATCAAAACCTAAAAAGACAACATGGTTTTTTACTTTTGAAGAATCCTTATCGTATACATAGCTTAGATTACGATGTTTGTTTAATGCACGATTTTGCATTTTGTTATATAGCCATTTTGGTAATTTAAACTTAGTTGTAACAAGCCAACTATCCACAAATCGCATTTCTTCTTCTTTGCCAGGATATCTGAATTTACTGTAAGGTATAGAGTGACCATGAATGTATGCCAATTTGTTCAAATCAAAATGATTTATTTTTTTAATATCAAAAGTATCTAATGATGCCCAGAAAGCATGGCTAGTGCGACATTCATTGATGAAATCAAAAACGACGTGATTGTCTATATCAATTTCGTCTTTTAAAACAGAAATGACGGCTAAATCCATAATAGATTGAATATCATACTTAGATAAATGTAATAAAGCACGGTCAATATTGAAAATAATATTAGGATAGTGGTTAATATTTTTCATCCATGATAAAAATGTTAATGTATCCTCACCAAAATAACGACAGTCATTTAAATATAAACCATTTAAAGTATAATCTACTGCTATTGAATTATGTGTTAAGTCTATAGCTTCCAACATATCATGATTGATTTTAATATCATTTGAATAAGGAATGAAATGTGAAAAACCAGCTGATTTGGCTTTGTTTAATTGTAATGCAAGATGGCGCATGTTAGAAATATTTATTTGTTTAATCATCATACATTGTCCTTTAACTCTTAAATTTCTTAAATATATTTTACCATGTGACTAAAAAAATTCATATTTACAAAAATTACATCATTATATAATTGAAATGTTTGGAAATTTTCGTTGAAAAATAGTGGGATTTTATTTTGTTGAAAATTTAACAAAAATTTTATAAAAAGTACTATATAGTATTGTCATTTAAGTAGAAAGATGGTATATTTTTATTGTGAAAAAGTTCACAAGATTTAAATTTGTGAAATCTAGCATTATTAACTTGTCGACAAACTAATAAACAATATAACAATTAGAAGTACGCTCAAACTTCAATTGTCAATATCGCTAGAGTGATCATTAATACAAACTAAAGGAAAGAAGAGTCAGAATTATGTTAGTTCAAACATTTAATCCATTTGATAATTTGGTATTATCTAGTTTAATAGCCGCAGTACCTATTATTCTATTCTTATTATGCTTAACCGTTTTTAAAATGAAAGGTATCTATGCAGCTATCACAACGTTAGTTGTTACATTACTTATTGCTATCCCGTTCTTCAAATTACCACTTGGCATTGCAACAGGTGGTGTTGTAGAAGGATTCTATCAAGGTATTATTCCGATTGGTTATATTGTCATGATGGCAGTATTACTTTATAAAATCACTCAAGAATCTGGTCAATTTAATACGATTCAAGACAGTATTACAAGTATTTCACAAGACCAACGTATACAATTATTACTTATTGGTTTCTCATTTAATGCATTTTTAGAAGGTGCTGCTGGTTTTGGTGTACCGATTGCAATTTGTGCGTTATTACTTGCTCAATTAGGTTTTAGACCTTTACAAGCTGCAATGTTATGTTTAGTAGCAAATGCTGCTTCAGGTGCTTTTGGTGCTATAGGAATTCCAGTAGGTGTTGTAGATACACTACACTTACCAGGTGGCGTTCACGCAATGGGCGTATCTCAAACATCTACGTTAACATTAGCAATTATTAACTTCTTTATACCATTTTTACTTATCTTTATCATTGATGGTTTAAAAGGTGTAAAAGAAACATTACCTGCTATCTTAGTTGTATCTGTTACTTATACAGTATTACAAGGTTTACTAACAGTATTTAACGGACCTGAATTAGCTGATATTATCCCACCATTAGTAACTATGGGAGCGTTAGCTTTATTCTCTAGAAAATTCCAACCAAAACATATTTTCAGAGTACAGAAAGATGTGGAACCTGAACCGGCAAAACATCACAATGCAAAAGAAATTATCTATGCATGGAGTCCATTTGTTATATTAACAGTTGTAGTTATGATTTGGAGCGCACCATTCTTTAAAAACTTATTCTTACCAAATGGTAAATTATCTTCATTAGTGCTTAACTTTAATTTACCAGGTACTTTCAGTGAAGTCGCTCATAAACCAATTATGTTAAGTTTCAATTTCATTGGTCAAACTGGTACAGCGATTTTAATTACAATTATTATTACAGTATTAATGGCTAAGAAAGTAAGTTTCGGAGATGCAGGACGTTTATTCGGTGTAACTTTTAAAGAACTATGGTTACCAGTTTTAACAATTTGTTTCATCTTAGCAATCTCTAAAATCACTACATATGGTGGTTTAAGTGCAGCAATGGGTCAAGGTATTGCTAAAGCTGGAAACGTGTTCCCAGTGTTATCACCAATCTTAGGTTGGATTGGCGTATTTATGACAGGATCAGTTGTTAATAACAACTCATTATTTGCACCAATTCAAGCTTCAGTTGCACAACAAATTGGAACAAGTGGTTCATTACTAGTAGCTTCAAACACAGTTGGTGGTGTAGCAGCGAAATTAATTTCACCTCAATCAATAGCAATTGCGACTGCTGCTGTTAAAGAAGTAGGTAAAGAATCAGAATTACTTAAAATGACATTACGTTACAGTGTTGGATTACTAATCTTCATCTGTATTTGGACATTTATCTTATCTCTAATTCTGTAATTAATATACAATATTATTCTAAGATATAATTATTTCAAAAATAGCCCGTAAATGAATTGTAAAAATTCGTTTACGGGCTTTTTGAATATTCATAGCAGTCCCCACAAACAAACATAATTATAAGTAGAATTAAACGTTATTAATTGCGGTCATAAATTTTTCATAAACCGTATTAGGCGTATATTGTTTCAAAGTAACATGTCCTTCATTGATCATCTGACTAGCTTCATCGACGTGGTTCATAGCGATGTCTATATATTTTGCTAAAGAACCAGCATCACCATAATTGGCTAAATAGCCATTGGAATTATGATTAATAATGCTAGCAGGTCCAAGTGTATCTTTAAAGCTGATAACAATATTATCTTGAGCCATAGCTTCTAATAAAACCATACCAAAACCTTCATTTCTCGACGGTACCACAGTAATTTTACTGTTAGATAATTTGGTATTAAGTTGTTGAGTTGCAGGATAGATAGTAATTAAATCATTTAATTGATGCTGATCAATCAATTGTTGCAAATGTCCACGCTCTTGACCATCACCGTATATTTCTACTTTAAAATTCAATTGCTTAAGGTCATTTTGAATACGGCGAACACTTTCTATTAAAATATCAAACCCTTTTTCAAATTCTAATCTACCTGCACTAATAATGATATTTTCTTTCTTAGTAGCATGTTTTACTGGATTGATGATATTTGGAATTGTATAAACAGGTGTGTCGATTTGTTGCTCGTAATTCAGTTGATCTTGTTGAGTTAGCGTTGTGACTAAATCTATGTTGCGATAGGCAGTGAGTATATCTTGTTGATAATTTTCCGGATGAGCATGTAGGTTCATATGTTCCATTCCCACAGTTATGACATCGTTTGAATGATACTTTGAAATTAAAATATTAAAGCTCGCTCTAGTACCAACGAGTACATCTGTATCTACTTTTTTAATTGCTTTAATCATTTTATGTTCTACATATTTAGAAAATTGATTCAACCCCGGCTCAAACTGATTTATTTCTTTTGGTTTCAATAGTGAAGTATATTTATTTAAACGATTCATCATTATTGCTTTAGTGTTCTGAGGTTTTAAACGATAGTCTACTAATGTTTTAATTTTTATATTGTCATTTATTTTAAAATATGGCTCGTCTTGAGCTCGAAAAACAGAAATAATTTCTATGTGATGCCCTTTGTCGGCAAGTGTATTAGCTAATTCAGAAACTGCTTTAACTGTTCCACCTAATGCATAAATATTATGCATGAAAAATGTGAATGATTTCATAGTTACACCTCAAATAATTCATAATAAAAAATTATAGCATTTCTTAGAAGTGTCTAATAGTAATAGCAAATGCTAGCTAAGATATTATATGTCTATCCTTTATTCCTGATAAAAGATGAAAACTTTATGTAAACACTTTTTTCATAGAACGATTATGTATATAATTAAACTAGTTATTAAAAAAGTCGATTTACGTTCTGCGTAAAGTTAATATTAAAAATTTTAATAAATAAAGAAAGCGTTTTAATTTATTAAGCCAAGATAATTTCCTATCGACTAAAGATGTGAAAAAAGGGGGACTGTATTGTTATGAGTTCAGAACATAGCAAAACAGATGTCATCTTAATAGGTGGCGGTATAATGAGCGCAACACTCGGTACATTATTAAAAGAATTATCTCCAGACAAAGAAATTAAAATATTTGAAAAATTAGAACAATCTGGTGAAGAAAGTTCAAATGTTTGGAATAATGCTGGCACAGGGCATTCTGCACTTTGTGAATTGAATTACACTAAAGAAGGCAAAGAGGGCTCTGTTGATATTACAAAAGCAATTAAAATCAATGAACAATTCCAAGTATCTAAGCAATTTTGGGCACATTTAGTAAGAACTGGACAATTAGAAAATCCATCTAACTTCATTCAATCAGTGCCACATATGAGTTTCGTAAAAGGTATCTTCAATGTAAAATTCCTTAAAAACAGAGTAGCAGCTTTAAAAGAAAATATACTATTTGAAAAAATGGGTATTACTGAAGATCGTGAAAAAATTAAAGAATGGGTACCTTTAATGGTTGAAGGAAGAACATCACATGTTCCAATTGCATTATCTCGTGATGAAAGTGGGACAGATGTAAACTTTGGTGCATTAACAAAAAAACTCATCTCTAATTTAAAAGAAAGAAATGTAGAAGTCTCTTATAAACAAGAAGTTGAAAATATTGAGAAACTGGATAATGGTAACTGGAAAGTGACTGTTAAAGATCTTAATTCTGGACAAAGTCATACGTATGAATCTGAATTTGTATTTATTGGGGCCGGCGGTGCAAGTTTACCGTTACTTCAAAAAACAGGTATCAAGCAATCAAAACATATCGGTGGTTTCCCAGTAAGTGGTTTGTTCTTACGTTGTACTAATAAAGACGTTATCGAAAAACATCATGCTAAAGTTTACGGTAAGGCAAGTGTAGGTGCACCACCAATGTCGGTACCTCATTTAGATACACGATTTGTAAATGGTGAACGTGCTTTATTATTCGGCCCATTTGCAGGCTTTTCACCTAAATTCTTAAAAACAGGTTCAAATTTAGACTTAATACGTTCAGTTAAACCTAATAATTTATTAACAATGTTATCAGCAGGTGTTAAAGAAATAGATTTAACTAAATATCTCGTATCACAACTTATGTTAAAACATGAAGATCGTATGAATGATTTACGTGTATTTGTACCTAATGCAAAAGACGAAGATTGGGAAGTTATTGTTGCAGGTCAACGTGTACAAGTGATTAAGGATACTGAAGATAGTAAAGGTAACTTACAGTTTGGTACTGAGGTAATTACATCTGATGATGGTTCTCTTGCAGCATTATTAGGTGCTTCACCTGGTGCATCAACTGCAGTAGATATTATGTTAGATTTATTACAACGTTGTTATGGTAATGAATTTAAAAATTGGATTCCGAAAATTAAAGAAATGGTACCTTCTTTCGGACTTAAATTAACAGAGCATGAGGACGTCTATCGAGCTGTTAATAAAGAAATTCAAAAATATTTAAATGTAAAATAAGTATCATTTCAATATAAAATAACATTAAGCTCCTTAAAAAGTTTGCACTTTAAGTGTTTACTTTATAAGGAGCTTTTTCATTAGTAATTATTTTTTATTTAATTGGTTATTGATTTCAGAAACATATTTTCTACTTTTTAAAAACTCTATTATCCAAATAATGATGTAGATAATGATGAAATAGAATGTAAAAATAAATATATTTGAAACACTTAGCGAAAACCATCCGGATAAAATACCAATTGGTAATAATCCGATATAACTCAACATAAAATGCATTAATGTGCTACGTGTGATACTCCAATCTGTGTGCGAAAAGAAAAAGTTTGCTAAGTAAAATAATGCACCAATTAAAAGCCACAAGCAAATGGCGATGAGCATTACAATTGGTTCAGACAAGTGTGAATAATATAACTTACCTAGTGTTGTAACTGGTGAAATTGGATAATATTCACCGCCAGCATTGATATAACTAAAAATGATAGAAAGTGTTAAACCTATTACTAAAGAAATACTAACAAATTGATATAATTTTCTCATAATGAAAGTCTCTCCTTTATGGATTTTAAATATCTTCTAGAGGAGTAGGTATAATCAATATGTTGCAAATAAATTCTAATCAAACCATTAGGTTCCAATTGCAATTTTTTAATCTTATTAATATTTACAATTTCAGATTTAGAAATTCGAATAAATGAAGTAGGAAGTTTTTCTTCAAGTTCATATAATCGTTCTTTCAATTTAAATTGTTCGCCGTCTCTAATTGCAATGACTTGATTTTTATGTGTACGAAAACTAATGATGGTTTGAATTTCTATAATATGGATCATGTCATCTTGTTTGCCATAGAGTTGTTTTAAACTATTCAAATCTTCAATATTTGTAATAACTTGCTGTACTTCATCATCAAATTCAGGTGCGTGAATCGCGATATACTTCTCATCTTCTTCGGGTGATATATGTAACCGTAGTTTCATTCGACTAATGTCTCCTCAACGTCATTTAACCACAAATGTATAGAAAATTTTTAGAACAATATTAAATGGTAGATATATTGAAGTAAGTGGTTAGCTTTGTAAAATAATATCTAACTAAATTGATTAGTTAGTTTCAGGCAATGTCACTGAAAACGTCGTTCCGTCACGGTCATTACTAGTTACTGATATTTGTCCACGATGTAAATGAATGATAGATTGAGTAATTGCTAATCCTAATCCATTGCTATTGTCCTCAGCATTACGCTTATAAAAACGATCGAATAGATGAGGTTGCACTGATTCTGGAATGGTATGCCCTTCATTAGTAACGGTAAAATAAATAGTTCCTTCGTTATTAAATAAATTCACATCAATCATGCTATTGGGATTAGAATACTTAATTGCATTTTGAATGAGATTAGAACATGCTTGATGTAATAAACGATTATTTCCTCGGAAATGAACCGTATCTATATCAGACATCAACATTAATTGTTTGTTATCTATCCCATATTGCTCGTGACGAATGATGTCAGTTATTAATTCTTTAAAGTGAACATCATCTTCAAATTTTAGATGAGTAGCGTTATCTAGTTCAGATAATAATAATAATTCTTTTGTTAAATTACTTAAATGCGTAACTTCTTCATGAATTTCATGAATAATCTGATCACGCTCTCCTTGATTTACATTGCTTTGTAGCGTACTAAGTAGACGATGAATGTGCGTTAATGGCGTCTTGATTTCATGTGAAACATTTTGAACAAAGTGTTGTCGCATATCATCTACTTGTTTTAAAGATTGTCGCATCGCTTCAAATCGATATTGTAACGTACCAATTTCGTCATGACGACTTTGATAGATTGGTGAATTAAAATCACCATGCATTAAACGTTCAGTTGCTTGCTTCAATATTTTTATAGGTTTAATAATTGAATATGTAGATGCAATAACGAGCGTGATAGATATACCTAATAAGCATATTAAAAGAACAGCTAGAAAAGTGCGAAACTCACTAAATGTTTCACCTATATCAGGACGCATAAATACGGCAAGCTTTTGATTATTTTGGTTAAAAGGGATACCCACAGTATTATCCGTTTCATTATCAAAAAAGCCAGTTATAAATAGTTCGAAAGGTTTATTTTTAATACCATGGTAGGCTTTACCTTTTAGTACTTGGTTAATTGCTGAATCTGAAATAGTGTCTTTTCGGAATGGTTCACCAAAAAATGTTTTATGATATGAGTGATCTACAATCATAATTTGATAGTTCATATCTCCTAAATGTTTAAAATATGATTGAGTGTCAGATTGATTTGAAGATGTATGGAATGCTCTTGCCTCTTTTAAAGTACGCATAATTTTTGCGTCATTATGTGCTTTTAAATTGAAATGATAGTACACGTTTGCGAAAAGAAAACTGACTAAAGCACTAAAAAGAATGACTGTAATCGTGTAAATTGCAATACGAGTATAAAGCGTCTTAAACATGTGTAATCACCCTGTATCCTTGTCCACGAACTGTTTGTATCTCAATTGTGGCTTTTAATTGATTTAAACGATGACGTAGTCGCTTAATGTGAACGTCTATAGTTCTTTCATCTCCCTCATAATCGAATCCCCAAATCCGCTCAATTAGTGTGTCTCTTGTGAAAATATGTTTTGGTTGACCGCACAATAAAAATAATAATTGAAACTCTTTTGTAGGCAAATTAACATTTTTAGAGTCGACAGATAATTCCATATACTCTTGAATTAGAGTAACATTTCCTAACTTTATAATGTCTTGAGAATTAATTTGGTAACGTCTTAACACAGCCTGTATTCTAAATAACAATTCTTTTACTTCAAAAGGCTTGGTAACGTAATCGTCTGTTCCACTTACAAATGCACGTTCTTTATCACTCAGAGCATCTCTTGCCGTCAACATTATGACAGGTAGATCATAATCATTTTTAAGCAATTGACATAATTCAAATCCATCCATGCCAGTCATCATAATATCAACAACTGCAATGTCGACTTTATTATTTGCAAGGTACGCGATTGCACTTTCACCACTTGCTTGAGTGACGGTTTGAATTTGGGCTGCTTCGAGATGTTGAGATACATAATGTAATATCTTATAGTCGTCATCTACTATTAAACACTTCACCATCAGTTTTACTCCTTTATTATTCATAAAATGATTATATGAATAACTATATCAAAAAACAATTCTTCTTAAAGTTCATATTCAGTTCATAATGTGTCATTAAACTATGTATTGAAATAGCAGTGGGAGGTACTGAATATGAATTTAGCATGGAAAGAAATAAAATTTTACAGATTTCGTTATACATTAATCATGTTAATTATATTTCTATTAGGAAGCATGGTGTTATTTATTAGTGGATTAGCTCAAGGCTTAGCACGAGAAAATATATCATATTTAAATAATATGCCAGCTGAACATTACATAGTCGAAGATAATAAGGAACCGAAGTTAGAAAGTTCTCAGTTGAACCAATCACAACAAAACAAAATAGAGAAGATCATTCATGAAAATGCAACTCAAATGGGGACGCAAACACTTAAAATAAACCAACAAGATCAAGATGTTATCACATTAAATACGCCTAAACATCTTACGCCAAAACTTGTAAGTGGTAATTATCCAAAAAAACAGAATGAAATAGCTATTAGTGAGAAACTGACTGGAAATGACTTGAAAGTTGGAGATACTGTAACTTTTAAAGGACATCATCATAACTATAAAATAAGCGGCATAATGAATGAATCGATGTACTCACATAGTTCAATGATATTAATGAATAAAGAAGCGTTTAAGTCATTGAATAAACAAGTATCAACATTTTATCCGGTTGACAAAATCAACAAAGATAACAAAGAATCACTTAAACAAATTAAAGGAATAAAGGTTGTAAATGAAAAGGCATTAACTGATAACATTGCTAGTTATCAAGCAGAACAAATGCCGCTTAATTTAATGATTATTAGTCTATTTGTGATTACAGCAATTGTTTTAAGTGCGTTCTTCTATGTGATGACGATTCAAAAAATACCTCAAATAGGCATTCTTAAAGCCATAGGTATTAAAACGAAACATTTATTAACTGCACTTTTACTACAAATTATTTTAACAACAATGGTAGGTGTTATTTTAGCATTTTCCGTCATACTTATATTAAATGCCTTTATGCCTGTAACTATGCCGTTTTATCTAAGTTATAGTCAGGTGTTATTAATGATAGTCGTATTTCTAATTGTAGGGTTAATCGGTGCATTATTATCCTTTATAAAAGTTCTAAAAGTAGATCCTATAGAAGCAATTGGAGGTATGGAATAATGGCATTGCAACTCAAACACATTACTAAGACATTTGGCAATGGAGATGCACAAACAGAAGTATTAAAGAATATTAATTTTAGTGTGAATCAAGGTGAATTCATCATACTAAGTGGCGCATCTGGATCAGGTAAATCTACACTTCTTAATATTTTAGGTGGATTACTAAGTCCGTCAAGTGGGGATGTTTTGTATAAAGGCGAGAATTTATTTTCAAAGGAAGTTGATAAAACAAGTCTAAGACTAAATGATATAGGTTTTATTTTTCAATCATCTCATTTAGTTCCTTATCTAACAGTTAGAGAACAATTAATGATTGTAGCTAAAGAAGCGGGTATAAAGCGTAAAGAGGCTAAAGATAAAGCACAAAGACTATTAAATGAGATAGGTCTGAGTCATCGTTTAGATGTTTATCCTCATTTGTTATCTGGAGGAGAGAAACAACGCGTCGCTATAATGAGAGCTTTTATGAATGAACCTAAAATCATATTAGCAGATGAGCCAACTGCCAGTTTAGATGCAGATAGAGCGACATCTGTTGTGCAAATGATTAAAGCACATGTTCAAACTAAAAATATGATTGGTATTATGATTACGCATGATAAAAGATTATTTGAATATGCAGATAGAGTGATTGAAATACAAGATGGTAAAATCGAGTTATAAAAAAATAAACTTAGAAAGTTTAAATAGTTGTGTCATTTAAATCACACAATAATTAAACTTCTCTCAGCTATAATCATTTTGCGGGAGTGGAACAAAACATACTGTTCCACTCCCGCCTTTTTTAAAATAGAATGAAAAGAGAAGCAAAAAATAAAAATGCAAAGTAAATGGTCAATAGTAATTTATATTGATACATTAGTGCTAAGAAATCTCTCACTAATGCGACATCAAAGAAATGATAAGGAGTGTGACTTCCTATACCATCAACTTTCATTCGATTCGTATGCGTAAATTTCATTCCACGTAAGATATGAAATTGGCTCGTAACACAAAGTATATTGGGGCTATTTGAGTATAGGTTGTGTATGACTTTTTTTGAATAATAGAAGTTTTCAAACGTATTTGTAGATTGAGATTCCATAATAATACTAGATTGGGGAACCCCATGTTGTATTAAATAACGCTGCATCGCTAATGCTTCAGATATGGGTTCATCAGGCCCTTGACCACCACTAACAAGTATTTTACATTTATCAGTTTGATGTTGATATACACTAAGTGCACGATTTAATCTTTCGGCTAACATTGGTGTAACTTTTTCTGTGAAAATTCCAGCTCCTAATACCATAATTAAGTCGTACTGCTTATGAGTTGTGATGCGACCTAAAGCTGATGACCAAGACATGTAAAGCAATAATGCATAACAAGTACTTATAGCGATCATAGTTAGCCACAAGAAAACACCATTAATTATAGGAATAGGCATAGTGCTAAGATATGCAAGAATCGATGTAAAGAGTACTCCTAATATGAGATATTTCGTCATTTTACTTAAAAAATTTAGACCTTTTTGTAAGGAGAAAAGATGGTTGTGTTTTACTAGTAAACCAATCATAGTAATAATCATGATTATTATAAGTGTAGTAGGGAGTGTCATTGTTAATAGATTCAAAATAGTAATCAACATACATAATATAATAGTTGTAATAAACATTCTTAAATTCAGAAGCCATTTCACGTTGAATAATACACCCAGTACAATCAATAACACTATGAGAGCTAAGATAATTGCGACCATAAGGAATACCTCTAATTTCTTTATATATATAAATGTAATCGAACAACTTACCAATTAGCAACTATTAATAACATAATGAGGTTTTCAAGAGAATTGTTTATTGATATTATTTAACAGAGTATGTAAAACGCTATTGATTACTATTTAACAAGGAGTAAAGTAATGAGCATAATTTCAAGAAACCACATCGAATTTATGAAGCAATTCATTGATGATACTAATACTTTAACTGCAAAGTTATTAAAAGATCAGCAAAGCAAGTATGGTATTTCAATGGAACAATCCAATGTTCTAAGATTGCTAAGCCATCATCAAGGATTATCAATTACTGAAATAACTGAAAAGCAAGGTGTTAATAAAGCAGCAGTAAGTCGACGTATCAAGAAACTAATCGATAGTGGCTTCGTAGCATTACAAAAGTCAAATAACAATATTGATCAACGGCTAAAATATGTTGCTCTAACGGAAAAAGGTAGAAAATATACTGAAGAAAACAACAAAATTGTTAGCGATATGGTTAGTGATATGGTAGCTGATTTATCAAGTAAAGATATTGAGAAAGCTTTAAGTGTATTATATATAATAGATGAGAGAGTAAAAAAATTTAATTCAAAAGTTTAAATTAGTATGAAGGTCTAGAATGATTATTATATAATATAAATCATATTCTTAATTTGAAATTAAAATATCAATCGATAAATATAATCTAGTAGAGGGGAAGTTGGTGACTAAATGAGTATATGTCCGAAATGTGGACAGAAAATTGATAGCAACTTAAACAAATGTCCTAATTGTGGGAATAAATTAGACAATAAAGACAATCAAATAAACTCCCCTCAAATCAACACATCTAATATTAGGATAAGAAAGTTTATTCCTTGGGCTATCGTTGCGTTTATCATTGTTTTACTAATTATTGTGTTTGTATTGGTTAGAAATTACAATTCACCTGATGCACAAACAAAGATTTTAGTTAATGCAATTGATAATAATGATTCACAAAAAGTAGCGACGCTATTAAGCTCTAAAAATTCTCATATAGATTCTGATGAGGCAAGTGTATATATAGACTATATTAGAAGTGAAGTTGGTATGAAGAAATTTGCGCGCGATATTAAATCTACAGTAGAAACACTTAATAAAAGTGATTCTAAAGAGGCAATAAATTTAAAAACGCGTGCAGGTAATAACTACTTACGTGTAAGTAAAAATGGTACACGATTATTAATATTCGATAATATGAGTTACACTGCTCCGACAAAGAAGGCAATTGTGAAACCTAAATTGGATACGAAGTATGAATTTAAAGATGGTGGAAAAAAGAAAACAGTTATTGCTGATGCGAATAAGACGACTTCACTAGGTACTTATATCCCAGGTATATATTCTGTTGATGCTAAAAAAGAAACAGAATATGGAGAGTTTAGTGGTCAACTTAAATTTGACTTTAGATATGGAAAGAGTAACACAGTTGAAGTAAACGAAAACTTCAATGAAGCGTTATTAACAGTCAAATTAAAAGGAAAAAGTGATTTAGACAAAGACTCATTAAAAGTTGAAATAAATGATAAACAAATGAAATATAGCAGTTCTAGAGAATATGGACCTTATCCTCAAACGAAAGATGTTACAGTTTCTGCGCTAGGTAAGGCAAAAGGGAAAACATTCCATGCAGAGACAAAAACAATCAAAGCAAGAGATTTAGGTAATATTAATAGTGCTACATTAGAGTTTGATGATGAAGAGATTAGTGATTATATCGAGGAAAAAGAAGCGGAAGAAAATAGTTTGAAAACAAAGCTAAGTAATTTCTTTAGTAATTATTCTTTCACTTTGAATTCAGCTATTTCACGAAGTGATTTCAATTTAGTGAGTACATTTTTAAAAGATAAATCGAGTATCTATAAGTCTATAAAAAACAATTTAAACCAATCAGTTGCCTTTATTAATCCACAAGTTATAAGTGCTAGTCAAAAAGGCAACACGATTAATACTAAAGTGCAACATTTAAATAGCAATGGGCAGTATGAAACCACTAATTATGAATTAAGAGAAGATAGTGATACGGGTAATATTCAATTAGTTGATTCAAAATAAATGAATGAGTAGCGATCAAAATTGTATCTTTAATATTCATTCTAAATAAGTATTTGTAGACTGAACTGAGAAGGTGATTAAATGAAGCTTTTCTCAGTTCTAGTCATATATAAGAGAATGAACGAAACACAAACTTAAAATTTCAGTAAGTGGTTTAAAAATTCGAAAGCTAGAGTAATATTGAAGCATGTTTTATTCCAACTTATTAAATTTTAATCTATACATAAAAATATGAAACCTAAAAAGGTGGGATAATATAATGGATATAGAGCAAAAACAAAAGAAAAATTCACCGTTATTTATTATTATATTGGGTGCTTTAACTGCTATAGGTGCTTTATCTATAGATATGTTTTTGCCAGGGCTACCAGAATTAAAAAATGATTTTAATACGACTACTGCAAATGCACAACTAACTTTATCTTTATTTATGATAGGTTTAGGGTTAGGTAATCTGTTTGTAGGTCCAATATCCGATAGTATTGGGCGAAAGAAACCACTAGTTATATCTATGATTATATTTGCTTTAGCAAGTTTAGGAATTGTCTTCGTTGAAAATATTTGGATTATGGTATTTCTTAGATTCGTGCAAGGCTTCACTGGAGGTGCTGGAGCAGTTATATCAAGAGCGATTGCTAGTGATATGTATCGTGGAAATGAACTAACTAAATTTTTAGCACTGCTCATGCTAGTTAATGGTGTAGCACCTGTGATTGCGCCAGCTTTAGGGGGCTTAATTTTAAGTTTTGCTGTTTGGCGAATGGTTTTTGTCATTTTAACGCTATTTGGTGTGTTAATGGTGTTAGGTTCATTGTTTAAAGTTCCTGAATCTTTATCGGTAAAAAATCGTGATAGCAGTGGAGTGAATGTGATTTTTAGTAACTTTAAAAGTTTACTCACAACACCACGATTTGTTTTACCTATGCTCATTCAAGGCGTTACATTCATCATGTTATTTAGTTACATTTCTGCATCACCATTTTTAGTTCAAAAAATATATGGTGTTTCGCCATTACACTTTAGTTGGATGTTTGCAGGAGTGGGAATCACACTTATTATTGCGAGTCAGATTGCTGGAAAATTAGTAGACTATTTTCACCCACAAGTGCTACTACGTGCATTTACAATTATCCAAATCATTGGCGTTGTGATTGTGTCATTAACATTAATAAATCATTGGCATTTTGCGTTATTAGTTATAGGTTTTATCGTTTTAGTGGCACCTGTTACAGGCGTCGCGACATTAGGATTTTCAATTGCAATGGAAGAACGTACAACCGGAAGCGGGAGCGCATCAAGTTTATTGGGATTATTACAATCTTTATTAGGTGGCCTTGTGACACCACTTGTTAATCTAAAAGGTGAATATAACATTATGCCTTATATCATTATTATTAGTCTCACAGCAATTTTACTTATCATTTTACAATTATTAAATATTAAAGTATTTAAGCATGACAAAGTATAAAAGAAATTAAATTAATTACTATGCTATGATGAAATAATTAAATACAGTATCAAATTGAAGAAGCCATTAATCGAGTTAACTCAATTAATGGCTTCTTCATTGATTAAATGCAACTATCTTTGAACTTTTAGTGTGTTAGCTAGTAATGCACTTGCTACTTCATCCGGGCTTTCTTGACACCCTAATCTTAACCAATTTAAAATGACACCTATTTGACCACTCATTGTATAAGTTATAAAAAAAGGCACGTTTTGAATGGTCGTATTATTTTCTCCTAAAATTCTCGTGTAATACTGTTTCGTAATATCAATATATTCCATAACTAATTCTTTATTTGGATGAGAAATAAAAATAGCATGGTAAAATGCTTTTTTTCTATATATATATTTCAGAATAATATGGAAGAATTTATATACTTTTTCAGGATTTTTTTAATATTATCAAAATTAAAAGAGAATGCTTTAAGTAAGTGTTCGTATTTATTCAAATGATAATTTTGGATTTTTGATAGCAAGTCAAATTTATCTTGAAAGTGATCATAGAAAGTTGACCGATTGACATTACTATTTGCGCAAATCATCTTTATAGATATATTTTCGAAGGGATAAATTTCTAATAAATCAATTAAACTTTTTATAATTTTATATTTAGCATTTTGCTTCATCTTGTCACCTGATTTATCTCGTACTTCATTTAGCCGACAATTTACTAATAATTGTTGGTGTTAATTTTATTTATATGTCTTTATAATATTAAAAGTGATTTTGAAAAGCAAATAGGAGGAAATGTTCAATGAAGAAAATGGTGTTAATTAATATCATCACAATCGTTGTTCTAGTTGTAGTTGGTATTGTAGGTTTCTACTTATATCATAATGCTACAAGCTTTGTAACAACTGATAATGCCAAAGTTGATGGAGAACAAATTCAAATCTCTAGCCCAACTTCAGGTCAAATTAAATCTCTTGATGTAAAACAAGGGGACAAAGTTAAAAAAGGTGACAAAGTAGCAGAAGTTAGTGGTCAAAGCCAAAGCGGTGAGTCACAAACAATGGATATCAAAATGCCACAAAACGGAACTATCGTTAAAACAAGTGGTATGGAAGGTTCAGTTGCACAAGCAGGTTCACCAATTGCTTATGCTTACAATTTAGATGATTTATATATTACAGCAAATATTGACGAAAAAGATGTTAGCAGTGTAGAAAAAGGGGACAAAGTTGACGTAACAATCGACGGTGAAGATTCTGACGTTGACGGTAAAGTTGAAGAAGTAGGCCAAGCAACTGCAGCTAGCTTCTCATTAATGCCATCATCTAACACTGACGGTAACTACACTAAAGTATCTCAAGTAGTACCAGTTAAAATTTCTTTAGATTCTGCACCATCTAAAAATGTTGTTCCTGGAATGAACGCTGAAGTAAAAATTCATAAAGACTAAGGAGGTCATAGAATGACAACGACCTTCATTGTTGGATATATTGTTTTAGCGGTCATTTTAGTTGGTTTAGTTAACGTTCTTGTGTTGAAATCACGTAAAAAGCGTAAGAACCAAGCTAAGGGACAACACGTAAATGAAGAATCTAAAAGTCAAAGTAATCCATCTAAATTTAAAATCAGTGACTTAGACCGAGATAAAGTGTCGAATCGCACGCAAGATTCTCAAAGAGACGATGATAAACAGCGTCACATGAACTCTGAAGATAGACACATTGAAAATGATAAACGAAAAAATCATTTCGAGAATGAACAAGATCAGCAAGATCATGCATCAGAGCAAATACATCCTGAGCAAAAGCAAGCATCACATTCCTTACATTATTCTGATGATGCTACTGAGGATGACAAACAAGATGATGATGTAAACAATCAACATCTACCTAAGGATTCAATTTATGAACCTATTAATCCTGATTCTCAAGAAGGACGTGTAAACGAACGTATTAAGAAACAAAAAGAAGATTTTGTTTTTGGAGAAGGGATTACAAGAAATAAAATTTTAGCAGCAATGCTATTTGGTATGTTTATAGCCATCTTAAACCAAACGTTATTAAACGTTGCATTGCCTAAGATTAATACAGAATTCAATATTTCTGCGTCAACTGGACAATGGTTGATGACAGGATTCATGTTAGTAAATGGTATTTTAATTCCAATAAGTGCATTCTTATTTAATAAATACTCTTATCGTAAGTTATTTATTATTGCACTTTTATTATTTACTATTGGTTCACTAGTCTGTGCACTTTCTAATAACTTCCCTATGATGATGGGTGGACGTGTACTACAAGCCATTGGTGCTGGTGTATTAATGCCATTAGGTTCTAACGTAATCGTTACAATTTTCCCACCAGAAAAACGTGGCGTTGCAATGGGAACGATGGGTATAGCAATGATATTGGCGCCAGCTATTGGACCAACTTTATCAGGTTACATCGTTCAAAATTATCATTGGAACGTTATGTTCTATGGTATGTTCTTCCTAGGAATTGCTGCAATGATATTTGGCTATTTCTGGTTCAGATTGTATCAAAGAACAACAAATCCAAGAGCCGACTATCAAGGTATCGTCTACAGTACGATTGGATTTGGTGCACTATTATACGGATTCAGTGAAGCCGGTAATAAAGGTTGGGGTTCAGCTGAAATCGTAACGATGTTCATAATTGGTGCGATATTCATTGCTGCATTCGTCATTCGTGAATTAACAATGAGAGCGCCAATGTTAAATCTTGAAGTGTTGAAATCATCAACATTTACACTAACAACTATTATTAACATGGTTGTTATGATGAGTTTATTCGGTGGTATGATTTTATTACCTATCTACTTACAAAATTTACGTGGTTTCTCAGCACTTGATTCAGGACTGTTATTACTTCCTGGTTCATTAGTGATGGGTATATTAGGACCAATCACTGGTAAGCTACTTGATACTATTGGTTTAAAACCTTTAGCATTGTTTGGTATAGCTGTAATGGCCTACGGAACATGGGAACTTACTAAATTAAATATGGATACACCATATCTTCATATAATGAGTATTTATGTGATTCGATCATTCGGTATGGCGTTTGTAATGATGCCACTTATGACAGCTGCCATTAACGCACTGCCACCAAGACTCATTTCTCATGGTAATGCATTCCTAAACACGATGAGACAATTAGCTGGTTCAATTGGTACTGCGATTCTTGTTACTGTTATGACGACGCAGACAACAAATCATGTTGGTGCGTTTACTGATGAATTAGATAAAACAAACCCTGTGATCCAAGACCACGTCCGTCAAATGGCGGCACAATATGGTGGTCAATCTGAAGCAGTACAAGCTATCTTAAAATACGTAAATCAGCTTGCATATATCGAAGGCATTAACGATGCATTCTGGATTGCCACTGGATTAGCAGTCTTAGCATTTATTTTAAGTTTATTCTTAAAAGGTAAAAAAGGTGCTGATGCAGAACATGAAAGAATGATGCATGCAGAAAGTAATAAATTTAAATAAAATGATGTTGGGGGACATTATTTTTAAAGTATCGGTACACTTCTTTAAGTGTAATCGATACTTTTTTATTAGAAAAAAAGCCATTGTGACTAAATTATCGCGTCTACAATGGCAAAAAATATATTATTTGATTTTAGGATGGTTCGTTTTTCGATTTCTGAAAAAGAAACTAACAATTAATAAAGCTAGACTACATACTAATAAAATAAGTGCATTATGAATAGCATCCGCTTCACTAATAATTTGATTAGCAGAAACATTTAATGAGAAACTTTGTAGTTTATCAGCAATTCGTTGACCAATTACTTGTATTGCATATCCAAAATACAGCGACATGATTAATAATATTGAAATCACAATAAAATTTAAAATCTTTAATAAAGTTCGATTGAAGATAATAGTCAAAATAGTGATAACTAAACTTACAATTGTTAAAATGAAAAATGTGTTAAAAACAAATACGAGACGATTGGCCACATCTTCAAGATTAGCTAATTGGCTTAAATTAATATTAAGTGTACCTATTTGTGTAACCGTATTCTGAAAATCTTTAATCTGACCGTAACTAATGGGTTGATTAGCAAATGCTAAATTAAAGATAGGTTGTTTGTACATACTATAACCCGTAATAGCTACTAATATGAAAATTATGATTTGGATAATTAAACTCACCCAAGATCTTCTTTTTCGGTTGTTACGATTAGAACGAAGATAGTTGTGATTATCAATAGGAGGTCTATTATCATATTGTGTTGTTCTTCTTTCTGACACTTTTCTAACTCCTTTTCTATAATTCATTTGTTTTCTAAGATTGACTAATTTATACTGAATTTAATATGCAAATAACAATATTATATTAAATATTTAATCATGATTTTTTAGAACATAGTTTTCATTATATCGCTTTTTGTGCTTAATGTAATGACGTTTAAGTAATTTATTATTAATTAAGGTAGGTAGAATTTTATGAGATCACATATGGTTAATCGAATCATCAATCGATACTTACTGCACAATCGTTCAATAATGTTTGATAATGATTCAGATTTCGATAAGTTCATGGATAAAAGAAAAGATATTAATCAAGCGAAGCATAAGCAACCTTCAAGTTTAAATGTTAAATCTAATTTAGATAAGTTGTCACACGATGATATGCAAGTATTTAGATTTAATTTTCGTCATGAAACAAAAAAGAAAATTCTCTATATTCATGGCGGTTATAATACGTTACAACCCTCACCATTTCATTGGAGATTTATGGACAAACTTGCACTTAGTACGCTTTATGAAGTTGTGTTGCCAATTTATCCTAAAGCACCAGAACACCATATTCAAGACACATTTAAAGCAATCGATGGGATATATCAATCTTTATTAGAAGAAGTGGATGCCAAACATATCGTTATTATGGGAGATGGTACTGGGGGGGCATTAGCACTAAGTTACGTTCAACAACTTGTGGCTAATAATCAACCATTACCTAATAAAGTTTATTTACTTTCACCAATGTTGGATGCAACATTGACTAATCCTGAAATTACTGAGGATTTAAGCAATAAAGACCGTTTCGTCAACAAGGATGGCTTACAACGTATATTCAATGTATGGACGCAAGGAGAAGCACTAGCTAATCCATTAATATCACCAATTTATGGACAAATACACGATTTACCACCTATCGTTATATTCGGTGGTGGCAGAGAAATTTATCATCCAGATATGAAGCGTTTTGTATATAATTTGGAGGAAAAGGGACAACCAGTTCAATTCTTTGAGTATCCGAAAATGTTCCATGATTTCCCTTTATTCCCTATACATGAGTCACACAAAGTAATTAAACAAATTACTAAGACGATTGATGCATAATTAACATACAACAAAACATAGTTTGATAAAAAAAGTACTCTAAGTCTACTTAGCAGATATCACGTAGGTAATTGAACTGAGAAGGGCATTTAATTGGTCATTCTCAGTTCTTTTTGTTGAAGATGAGTCTTCGTCTTCTGTCACTTCATATCATGAAATATGAATAACTTCTTTGTTCGAAATTTTTAAATTAAATTTTGAACTTTAGTTATAACCGTTTGTTGACCTAAGTTATGATAATAATTGTCGATGGCTTGTGACAAATCTATTTGAGATACATCTTGTTGATTTAACAAATTCACTAAATTCGAAGATAAGTTCGCAAATTGACCTGCATAGTCATTTAATAAACGTTTCAAAACTTCTTCATTTTCCTCTGATGCAACGATATTTTGTAATGCTTCAATAGCTTGTTTCTGTCCTTGATAATAACTAATATTAAATGCTCTTTTAAGCAATTCCTGACTGGGACCATTCATAAATAATTGTTTAGCACTATTGAGTTCTATTAAGTTTACTTTAAGCTCATCATTTAAATCATATAATAATTCTAAAAGTTGATTGCGAAATTGTGATACCATTTTTAGTTCTCCTTTTTAGGTATTCCTATTTGATGACCTAATTGTTTAGGCCAATCATTAGTACCTTGTTGATTATAATAATTAGCAATGTTTTGATGATAATCACTTGGAAAAGGAGCAGACTTACGTTTGTTACTATCAATTCCCATCATGATAACTTCGTTAGTTGCAGCAAGTTCATCTTCATCTGTATAAAGCATTAAAAAGAAATGTACACGCTTATAATCATAATCATAGATATAAACTTCGATTCGGTAAGTTGAATTGAGTGATAACTCTGCTAGGTACGTCGTATGTTCTTCTAAAGTGAACATTGTGTATTGAAGTACCTCACGTTCCTTTAAAGAAAGTCCATGCGTGTAGTTAAATTCATTTACAGCTTCACTAAACACTTTATTATATTCTGAGTCATGCATGTGATTGTTATGATCAATTTGATTTGCTTCTACCACTTTATTAATAATTACAGGATTACTCATTACTAAAGACCTCGCTCATATATTGATAGTTCTATTTTACTAAATAAAAATAACACATACACATGATTTAATTCATGGTAGAATGAAAGACGTATGGTTGTGTAGGAGGTAAACGTAACAATGACTATGACAATTCGATATCAAACTAAAAATCAATCGCTCACTCAAGTTGATAGTGTGAAGGAGATTCCTGAAACAGCAACAATTGTATGGTTTGATTTTGAAAATGCAACACAAGCAGAGAATGATTATTTAATAAGTCAATTTGAATTTAACTATTTAGAGTTAGAAGACGCCATTACAGGTGTGCCACGTGTAAAATATAAATCCTATGAATCATATCAATATTTAGTATTTCACAGTATGTACAAAGATGATTTTTCTCCAATTTCTTTAAATGTATTTTTAAGTGAGAAAGTACTTGTTACATATCACCACAAACATTTTGAATCGTTAAATGAAGTGGCTAAAATGAATGCACAACATCATGAACCAGACTTGGATTGTGCAGATATAGTGATACATATTTTAGATATGATGGTTGATAAATATTTTGAATTCGTTTATACAATTGAGGATAAAACATATAACTTTGAAGATGCACATGTAGATGATACTCAAAGTAAAAAAATAATGGATAATGTTTTTCAAATTAAATCTGATTTAATCAAAATTAAAAGGGTATTATTCCCTATGCAAGAATTAGTTAATACAATTAAAACTGAAGGTAATTTGATTGTAGATAGTAAGCATTCGATGTATATTCAACATATCGATGACCATCTAATAAAGCAAAATAATATCATAAGAACATCACAGGAGATGGCTAATGAAATAAGAGAAAATTTCGAATCTTATTCATCATTTCGAATGAATAGTATCATGCAAGTATTAACATTGGTTTCAGTCATATTCTCACCTTTAACATTTATTGCAGGTGTCTATGGCATGAATTTCGAATATATGCCAGAACTTAAATGGCAATATAGTTATCCAATTTGTATGATCGTCATGTTAATTATAGCTATTGCATTGATTATCTTTTTCAAAAGAAAAAAATGGTTCTAATATATTTTGAAACTTTATTAATTTAAGCAAAGGTAGGTACAAAGATGAGTGACTTTCAAAGAGAACAGAGGAAAAATGAACATGTTGAAATAGCAATGGCTCAAAGTGATGCACCTCAATCAGACTTTGATCGAGTAAGATTCGTGCATCATTCAATCCCTAACATAAATGTAGATGAAGTAGACTTAACAAGTCGAACAACAGATTTTGATATGACATATCCAATTTATATCAATGCGATGACAGGCGGCAGTGAATGGACAAAACAAATTAATGCGAAACTTGCAGTTGTCGCTAGAGAAACTGGATTAGCAATGGCTGTAGGCTCTACACATGCCGCTTTGAGAAATCCTAAAATGGCGGAATCATTCAGTATTGCACGTCAAACCAACCCAGAAGGTATAATTTTTAGTAATGTTGGTGCCGATGTTCCTGTAGATAAAGCCGTAGAAGCGGTTAGTTTATTAGATGCACAGGCTTTACAAATTCATGTGAATGCACCACAAGAACTTGTGATGCCTGAAGGAAATCGTGAATTCTCGACTTGGTTAGATAATGTAGCAGCTATTGTTCAACGTGTTGATGTTCCAGTTATTATTAAAGAAGTTGGCTTCGGCATGAGCAAAGAACTATATAAAGATTTAATTGATGTTGGTGTTACATACGTTGATGTAAGTGGTAAAGGTGGAACAAACTTTGTCACAATTGAAAATGAGCGTCGTTCAAATAAAGATATGGATTATCTTGCAAATTGGGGACAGTCAACTGTAGAGTCATTGCTTGAAAGTTCTGCTTATCAAGATTCACTTAATGTCTTTGCTAGTGGTGGTGTACGTACTCCTCTAGATGTTGTTAAGAGCCTAGCATTAGGTGCTAAAGCTGTAGGTATGTCTCGACCATTTTTAAATCAAGTTGAAAATGGGGGCATTACGACAACGATTGAGTATGTTGAGTCATTTATTGAACATACGAAATCAATTATGACAATGTTAAATGCACGAGATATTAGTGAATTAAAACAAAGTAAGTTCGTTTTCGACCATAAGTTAATGTCATGGATTGAACAACGTGGTTTAGACATTCATAGAGGGTAATATTGAATAGGTTATTCAACCATAATTCGCATTAATAAATTACACAAATAAAGCAAGTTGAGAGTTTGGACTCCCAACTTGCTTTTTTATAATGCCTAATATAAAACTTTAGTTTCCAAAAATATTCATAAAGCCCATAACGATAGGTACACCTGCTAAGTCAATTAAGAAGGCTCCAACTATAGGAACGACAAGATATGATTTTGGTGAACTACCATATTTTTTAGTAATTACATCTAAATTTGCCATCGCGTTTGGTGTAGCCCCTAAACCATGACCTATAAATCCACCAGCCATAACAGCGGCATCATAGTCTTTACCAAGCACTCTAAATAGTATAAAGAATGCAAATAATGAAATGAATACGACTTGAACTAAAACGATAGCGATAAGAGGTAATGCAAGTGAATACACTTGAGTAAGTTGAATACTCATCAGTGCTAGTGATAAGAATAAGCCTAGAGCCACATCACCAATTTGATCATTCAGTTTCAAATCGATGAGTTGTATGTTCGCATATTCTGATACATTTCGAATTGCAACTGCTACAAACATTGAGCCTACATACATAGGTAAACTTTGACCAGTTAAATTAGAAAATTGATCGCCTATCCATGTACCTACTGACATGCACAGTGCAATGATTGTTAATTGGATAAAAAATACTTGTGTAGGTTGATATTTACGATGTAGCACTTCGTTAGATTCTACTTTACTATAATCTTTAAACGAGTCATCGCTATTTTCAGGTTTTAAGTTATAGCGTTTAATAAGTGCCTTTACTAAAGGTCCACCAACTAATCCACCAAATACTAAGCCTAAAGTTGCTGCTGCAAGTGCAGCTGTGATAGCTGAATCAATATTAAAACTTTCTTCGAGCGTTTTACCATAAGCCGCTGCATTCCCATGTCCACCTTCCATTGACATTGAACCAGCTGTTAAACCTAACAATGGTTTAATATGTAATACTTTAGCTAATGAGATACCAATGAAATTTTGACATATTGCCAGAAATGCACAACATACAAAGTAAAGTATTAATATCTTTCCACCAATTTTAAATAATTTAAATGATGCACCTAATCCAATGGTAGTGAAGAATACCATCATGAAGAAATCTTGAATAAAGCTAGCATCTAATTTAATTTGAATAATATTTAAAGTATCTAAGACTGCAACTAGAATTGCAAATAATAATCCTCCTATAACGGGAGGTGGTATACAAATTCTTTGTAAAAATGAAACGTGCTTGACGACGAATTCACCCAGTAAAAATAAAAGACAGGCAAGACATAGTGTTGTGACCGCATCTATTTCCATTTTTATAGCCCCCTTTATAAACGAGTTAAAAATTTTAAATAGCACTTCTTGTAAGCGCTATAAATCCCCATATATAACATTATACATATAAAAATTATAGATTTCTAGGATAGGTATTATGGTTTTTATATAATACGAAATTTTAATAAGTTTATAAAAAGATAAAAAACTAATTGGAATATTAATTTGTAATATCTATGAAAATAGATTTGTTGATATTAAACAATTTAGAAATAGTTATAAAGGCCAATTCTAAGTAATAAAATTTCTAGAATGTTTAATTTCTTTATTTCCAAGTTTCATCTGGATTGAGGCAGTCTGATTTACGTATATGTGACACAAATGGATTACCTTTAACCGTGTATCGTAGCGGTTTATTAGTCCAGTCGCCTTTATTCGGTATGCCAATTCTAGCACTTTCAACAATATCCCTAGGGTATTTACGATGTTTAGTATCAATGGATAAGCGACAATCATTCAATGTGGCGCCATCAATTGCTCTAGGTATATTAAATGCTTTTGTCCATTTTCCGGGTCCGTTTGTTAATTCATATCCTGACTTATTACGATTATGTTTCATCATTTCAATGCCATCTAAAGGTTCAATAGCTCGAATCAGTACTCCTTCAGGGACACCTTCGTTTTGAGTTACGAAATTCACTAATAGATGTGTGTGCATCACATGTCCGTAAATGGTGCCGCCTCTTTTATAAAGTGAAGTCACTTTTGGCGTTTGCTTACCTCCAAATCCATGAGCTGCTCGATCTGTAAAACCTAAATAAGCTTCTGTTTCAACAATATAGCCACTATACGTTTGAAATTCGTCTTCATATATGACTTTGACACCTAATAACGCTTTAGCGGTTTCAGTCGTTGGTCTTGATACAAAATCCACATGAACACCTTCTTCCTCTTGAAAATTTAATAACTGATAATTAAAGCTGATGCTTAGACTGGTATAACACGATTAAAATATATTATGATTGCAATTATAATTGAAATTAACCAAGAATTTAAAGACTTAAATATAAGTGTCATATATATTTGACGATGTTGGCATTATATCGTTATGATAAATAATATGGGATGTTGAAAGAAGTGTGGAAATATGAATAAAGTTAAAGTTTATCGTGGTGTAAAGAAGATTTCGCAATTAGAACTTGCACGATCAGTTGGAGTATCACGTCAAACCATTAACATGATAGAGAATGATAAATATAATCCGTCATTAAAATTATGTATTAATATAGCTAAGACGTTAGGTGTTACTTTGAATGATTTATTCTGGGAGGTAGAGAATGACTAAAAATGATGAAGCTTTGCAAGTAGAAAAAATTACATTGCAAGCTAAACTTGGCATTTTAAGTTTAAATTTCCTATGTGCCATCATTGCTTTTGCAATGTTCAACGACTTGCAACGGCAATTTCTTTCACCATTTTTTATCGGTAGTTTATTACTTTTAATTGTTATTGTTTGTAAATTAACAATTCATTCAGAAACAGTTGATGATATTCATATTTATGTACATGACTTTAGCGATAAATCAAAACTAAATCGTCATTCTAAATTAAAAAGAATTGTTTATCTTATTCTGTGGATAGTTTATTTGGTTCTCATCGCTAACATAGTAACACCGAACATTAATCATACAAGTAACTATGAATGGGTGTTTGAACCGAGTTGGCTTATTTTAGGAGTAGGTGTAGTTGTCGCATTATGTATGTTTGATGATAAGCGAATTAAATATACAGAAATGGATACACCTACCATAGAGAATCGTGGTGCGTTACCTAAAGGCGTATTAAATTTAATCCCAAATTATAGATATGCAGATGAACAACAGAAATTAGTCATATTAAAAGTACATGCGACTAATTTCATTTGGATAACAATAGGATTAATTATTGTGTGTATCGTTGATGTAATCATCGAATTAATCTTGCATCAAATGCCATTGGCTGCTTATATTACAATCATATTCATTGTTGTTGAATTATTGATTCTCAAACTTAAAAACAAACAAATTCGCAGCACACTTCATGAATAAATGTTTTACGCAAACGCTGTCTATTAAAAATTTTAATAGAGAGCGTTTTCATTTTTTAATTTATATAAAATCTATGGAATATTAATAAAAAAAGTGTAACAATATGTATGTGAAAAAGTCTGTGCTTAAATTTAAAATAGATAAAGGTATCATTGCATTGATACAATGAGGATAACTTTATTACAAGTTGGAGGTCATTTCAATGCTTTATTCAATCTTTATCTTTTTATTAGCAGGTCTCTGTGAAATTGGTGGTGGCTATCTAATTTGGTTGTGGTTAAGGGAAGGACAATCAAGTTGGTTGGGATTTATAGGTGGCGTCATATTAATGATGTATGGTGTCATTGCAACATTTCAGTCGTTTCCAACTTTCGGTCGTGTTTATGCTGCTTATGGTGGCGTGTTTATTGTAATGAGCTTAATTTGGGCATATATTGTCGATAAACAAGCACCTGATAAGTACGATTTAATTGGAGCATGCATATGTATTATTGGTGTATGCGTTATGATATTACCGAGCAGAACCTGATTAAGCGTGTTTAAGAGGGAGACGTAAGTAATGATAGTTGAAGTAGAAAAGCAAAGACATGGTATTGACTTAATTAAAATTGACAACGATGAAACCAATATTGTATTCACAAATTTCGGTGCGCGCATCGTATCATGGAAGTACCATGATAACAACATTGTATTAGGCAATAGAGTTGAAGCGGATGAGTTTTATCCATCAAATCCGTATCATTTCGGTGCTACTATCGGTCGCTATGCTGGACGTATTGGAAATGCCAAATTTCATTTGAACGATGAGGAATATCAATTAGAAGCTAATAATAACGTACATCACCTTCATGGTGGTAGTAATGGTTTAGATAAAAGACTTTTTAATTACGACATTCAAGATAATATCACGAATATTAAGGTTACTTTTACAGTTCAACTAAAGTCAATGGAAGATGGGTATCCAGGGGATATGACTATTAAAGTGATACATACTTATGACGTCGAACACCGTTGGACAGTAGAATATGAAGCAAAGACAAATCAAGATACATTATTTAATCCAACTAATCATGTTTATTTTAATTTGAATAGAGACAATAATGTTATAGATAATCATAAAATTAAGAGTGAGCAATTAAATATGTATCCAATTGATCGAAACAATCTTATTGAAAATACTAGTTCAATTGATTTGTTAGCTATTTTTAAAACAAACAGTATATCTTTTAGTGATATTTTTAACTCTGATAATGAACTACTTAAAGAGCAAATTGGTTCAAGAAATGGATTAGATCACCCTTTTGATGTTGGAAATCAACAATTTTTCATTGAAAATGATGAGTTTCAATTAGATGTTACGTCATCTATGCCAAACGTTGTCATCTATACATTTAATGATACGAAAGATTGGGATAGTGATTTTAATATTTATAAACCACATTCAGGTATATCCCTAGAAACACAATTTTTACCTAATGATATTAATTTGTATGGTAATAAAGTAAACTCTATTTTAAAAGCTAACGAGCATTTTTATTCTAAAACAACTTATCATATATCAGAAAAATAAAGTAAAAAACATTAAAGCGGGTAGATCGTCAGTACGATTTATCCGCTTTATATTATGCTTAATAGAATTTAGTTCATTGCATTATCATATAACTTTTGTAATTTAGCTAAACGCATTTCAGATAAATATGGATTTTGTAGCGCATACTTCAGTCGAGATACATTTTTGCGATCATTATAGTAAATATCATTAAGCTCTTGTACAGAAAGTCGAGTTGCTTCATCTGCCAACTGAATTAATTCTAAATCATCATCTTGATCTACATATCCTTCTTGTAACACTCGAAAATAGAAGCCTGTTTTTCCACTAGTAGACATTCTTTTAACTAAGTCTTTTATACCGTACTTTGTTTGAATTTTCCAACAAGGTTCTCTTATTTCAGATACCTCTAAAATTGCTTCACCTAAACGATATTGATTTCCAAAGAACACGTCTGATTCATCTAAATTTTTCAAAGTTAAATTTTCACCAAACATTGCGTAATCAGGAATCGTATTTAAATCATTTTTATACATTTGATAATGAGATTTGCTAAAACAGCATACTGCTTTATGTGGACCACCATGGTCTTTATATGCCTGTTCATCCTCAACAAATCCAGTTCTTGATAACCACATTGTTTCAGAAATAGGAGATTTATTCAAAGCGGACAACATTTCTCTCTTTTGACCGTAATCTAATTGTTTAATTTGTCCTACTGAAATTGCACATACTGAAATCATATTAATTGCCCCCCTTAATTAAGGTGTTAAGAAAAATTTTACTATATTAATAATTAAAATATAAGAAAAATGATAAAATAATTTCCGATATTGAACTAGGTATTTGTTTGAACGTCATGTAAAATAATGAGTGAGTATATTTGAAAAGGGGTCACAGTTAAATGAAAGATTCTAAAGAACTTAAAATCATGACAGTAGATGATGCTGTAGCTCAAATTGAAGATAATATGGTGCTAGGAATTGGAACGGGTAGTACCATTGAATTGCTTATTCCAAAGCTCGCTGAAAGAATTCACAAAGAACAATTAAATATCACTGGCGTGTGTACTTCTAATAAAAGTGCATTTATTGCAAAAAAACTAGATATTAATGTTGTTGATATCAATGATGTTGGTCATGTTGATTTAGCAATCGATGGCGCTGATGAAGTGGATGTTAATATCAATTTAATTAAAGGCGGTGGTGGAGCACTATTTCGCGAAAAAGTAATAGATGAAATGGCTCATCGTTTTGTAGTTTTAGCAGATGAAAGCAAGCTCGTAAATTACTTAGGTGAAAGTTTTAAACTGCCAGTAGAGGTGGATAAGTTCAATTGGTTCCATATCGCTAAAAAAATTGAAGCTTTTGATGATATTATTACAGAGCGTCGAATGAGTGATGATGTTCCATTTATAACGGATAATGGCAATTACATTTTAGATTGTCAGTTAAATAAACAGATTGATCCATATCAATTTCATGAGTATTTAATTCATCTAACAGGTGTCTTAGAAACTGGATATTTTTTAAATATAACAGATCAAGTTATAGTAGGTACACAAGATGGCGTTAAAATCATAAACAAATCTAACTAAAATAAATAAAAATAAGCCAGAAAATGAACTAAGAAAGATTCATTTTCTGGCTATTTGTATGTGCACTTAGCCTTTAAAAGAGGCTCTACGTCAAATCGGACTGATGAGTCCAAATATTGAGATTAAGCAACTTTAAGTTGTTTAATCTCTTTTTTTGTTGTTGAGACAAATAGTCGCGAAGTTATAATAATTCGATTACGTAAATTATCATAATTTCTATAACCAAAAGATACCCTTTTAATGAGTTTGATTTTATTATTAATTCCTTCTA